>JABDPH010000514.1 GCA_013042925.1 Eudoraea sp. | reverse complement strand
CCACAAGTGATGGCGTTTACATCCAGAACAGGATGTTGATGAAAGGAGACTGCACCGGACCTGCCAGTGCGGAGTTTGTACTCAAAGACCCCACTGTGAATTTCGCTGTACTGGAATGTGCACGAGGTGGACTATTAAGGGCCGGGCTGGGTTATAAAAAATGTGATGTTGCTGTTGTTACCAATGTTTCTGCAGATCATTTGGGCTTAAAAGGAATTCATACTGTAGAACAGCTTGCCCGTGTCAAGGCGGTCATACCCGAAACTGTATTACCCGATGGTTATGCCATCCTGAATGCAGATGACGATTTAGTTTATGAAATGCGAAGGAACATCAATTGCAATCTTGCACTATTCTCAATGGATGAAAATAACCCTCGGATACAGGCATTACAAAGAATAGGCGGAATAACTGCCATTTATGAGAATGGCTATGTAACCCTTTGTAGGGGCGAGTGGAAAATGCGGTTGATGAAAGCAGAAAATATTCCATTGACTTATGGTGGGAAGGCTCGTTTTATGATACAAAATATACTACCTGCTGTAATAGCCGCAAACGTTCAGGGCATTAGTATTGAAGATACAAAAGCGGCTTTAGAGACCTTTATCCCATCTGCTTCAAGTACTCCCGGGCGTTTAAATTTATTTAAGTTTAACAACTTTAATATTCTATTGGACTATGCACATAATCCTGCAGGCATGCGTGCACTTCAAAAGTTTACAGACAATCTTGATGCTACTGTAAAAGTTGGAATCATAGCGGGCATTGGGGATCGCAGGGAGGAAGATAATAAGGAGATGGGTAGCATAGCTGCGGAAATGTTTGATGAGATCATTATAAGACAGGACAAAAATTTAAGAGGTAAATCAGAGACCGATCTAATCAATATGTTGGATGCTGGGATTAAAAAGCAGGATCCAAACAAAAAGACCACCATTATTCCTTCAGAAAAAGAAGCGATTACCCATGCGGTAGCTCATGCTGAAAAAGGATCCCTTATTGTACTTTGTAGTGATGTGGTTCCGGATGCGTTAGATCTAGTAAAGCAATTAAAAGATCAGGAAGCCAATGGGGAGTTGGTTTAGGTAATCCTTGATCCAATATTGACATCTATAATCTTGTTGTCAAAATCTTTTTGCCATGCTTACGAATTGACGTAAATAGGTTGCAATTCTGTAAGTAAATTTAGTAAAAGTAGACTATAAATCTACGGTTACAGTTTATATCCATTCCTAAAATAGTAGACTCATGAAAAACATTTTTAGCAATTTTTTTAAAAAGAAAGGGACAGATGAATTTGATGAAGTTCCCAAAGGGGTTTGTCCTAATTGCTGGGGAGATCAGGAATACGGCAACATTGTACGTGAAAAATTTAAAGATGCTCAGATAGATGTAAATAACAGAGAACGCAAGTATGCTTTTATACAAGACTTTGTTGTAACTCATTTAGACGGAATAAAACTAAAAAGTGCAGTACACGGTACAGAATGCCCGAGTTGTAAAGTAATATATAAAGAAAAAGAATCTAACTCCTAAACAAGCCAAAATGTCGAATCAACTCACAAAAATTACCGAACAACACTGTTCCAACCCTCCTGCTAAATACAATGATCTAAAAGTTTTATTCCTTAACTGTACGCTAAACAGAACACCGGTGCTCTCCCATACTGAAGGGCTGATAGGTGTAGCTCAGCGCATTTTTGAAGCAAATGGTGTAGCTACAAAAGTAATCCGACCTGTAGATTATACGATTCCTGCCGGACTGGGCCTGGATATGTCTAAAACCCCGGAATGGGACAAAGATGACTGGCCTATATTACAAAAAGAAGTAGATGCATGTGATATATTAATAGTATGCACTTCTGTTTGGCTGGGAGAAAAATCTTCAGTTTGTAACCGGGTACTCGAGCGGATGTATGGTTATACGCATATGTTTAATGAAAAAGGACAATATAGAGACTACGGCAAAGTAGGTGCCACCCTGATTACAGGAAACGAAGACGGGGTAAAACACTGTGCAATGAATATACTTTTTTCACTTTCTCATATTGGTTATACGGTACCGCCACAGGCAGATGCGGGCTGGATGGGTGAAGCGGGGCCTGGGCCTTCCTACAGGGATGAAGGCTCCGGTGGTCCGGAGAACGACTTTACCAATAGAAATACAACTTTCCTTGTTTGGAATTGTCTGCATCTTGCCCGAATGTTAAAAGACAATGGGGGTATTCCGGCACACGGCAACCAGCCTGATGAGTGGGCTGCAGGATGCAAGGCAGGGTTTGACAGCCCTGAGCATAAAAGATAATCCGGTTATGGAAAAAATGATGTATCTGCTGTCCCAGTACCTTTCCGCAGCTGGTATAAGTTTTTTAGAGAAAGAACCGGATGATAGTCATACCAATCTTGGCTTCTCTATTGAAAAAAGTAGTATGTATTCCAGGCCCTTAAGTGGCAAAGGAGATACGTTATCTGTAAACTATAGAAAGTTTGTTTTGGAATGGAATTCAAATAGCTCATCAGATTCATTACGATTGGATGGCACCACCCATGCAGAAGTATTAAGATGGATAGTAAAGATGTCTCTTAAGGCTGAAATAAATCAGCCATATGAATATTCCTTCCATTATGAAAGTCCTTACGCAATTAAAGATAATTTTATCTTTCAAATTTTAGATACCAAAAGACTTGAAGAATTATTGGCATTGCGGGTATTGTCCCAAACAGTTCTGGAATCTTTTTTAGAGAAATACAGGTTGAATTCAGAAATTCGGATATGGCCACACCACTTTGACACAGGAGCTTATGCCATATATGATAATATGTCGAATAAAGCAGTAGGCTTAGGTCTTGCGGTACCAGACACAGTATGTAACGAGCATTATTTTTATATCAGTGGATATCATGACCAGAATATAATTGATACTTCAGATTATAACCCGCTATCTATTGGAACGTGGGGTGCAGGCGAGTTTAAGGGAGCGATACTACCAGCAAAAGAAGTAAACAAAAGTGCTGGTTTGAGTTTTTTTTCTGAAGCATTCTCCCAATATGAAAATAACCCACATCAGCTATAGGTTTTAGGTCTATCTCGAATGACTTCAAAGTAGGGAAATGAGAATTGGATGGCTTGCTTAAGTTTAGAATAATAGGAGTTATTTAGCAAAATCAATCTAGCCTTTAAAATTCTAACTGACAAATATCATGTTTTAAGACTGTTTTAATTTAGAGTTTTGTAATGGCAAATTATGTTCAATTTTGATTCACGTTTGTCATAAATTAAATCTTACAATGACAAATGTCCATTCTTTTCATATTCCTGTAATGGGGATAGGCTTCACCATAGACACGCCTTTAAAAGTTTCCCGGTTTGGCATAGACTCGGTTATTTCTTTAGTTGATGATATTCTTATTGAAAAATTAAGGAAAATGTATTGTGCTAAATTCGAGCGTCCTTATTCAGAGATTACTGAAAATATGGATGATTTTCGGGCAAAAAGAATCACTGCCTATCTTGATCTAATTTATGAAGAGAGTCTAAGAAAATTCGAGGACCTAAAAAGTGTTACTGCTGATTCGGCCACTGAACTCAAGAAATATTTTTCAATGCTACCCGATACGTCAGGTTTAAAAAAGGATTTCCAAAATTTAACCAAGGACTCATTTAACTTGCAGGAAATCAAGACGTGGGCAAAGGACAATCTTTCTATGGGTAGTATTGATGTCAACATTATGACCAAAGTTGATAAAGAAAATTATCGCAAAAAAATAAAGTTACCTTCTGAATATAATGACGCCCATGCGGCCTTGCGGGGCTATGCAAACAGTGTTCTCAATTCGTCTTTGGTGCTCTCTGCTGGAATGAATCCGAGATTATATACCTATTTGGAGCAATTCGAAGATTTTTATCCTGATGAAAATGGAATCATCAAAAAGAAAATCGTACTTAAAGTAAGTGATTACCGTTCAGCTCTGATCCAGGGTAAATTTTTGGCCAAAAAAGGATTGTGGGTGTCAGAATATAGAATTGAATCCGGACTAAATTGTGGCGGACATGCGTTTGCAACCGATGGTTTTCTTATGGGGCCTATCCTAAATCAATTTAAAGAAGAAAAAGAAAATCTGATACAATCGGTTTATGAAATTTTAGCAAAAGCTTTGGATCAAAAAAATAAAGTTGTTCCAAAATCAATCTTGCCGCTAAAAATAACGGCTCAAGGAGGTGTAGGCACTACAGAGGAACACAATTTTCTTCTAAATCATTATAAGGTAGATTCTGTTGGATGGGGAACACCATTTCTTTTGGTACCCGAAGCGACAACTGTTGACAAGTCGACTATTGAAAGATTGGTCGAGGCCAAAGAGGACGATTTGTATCTAAGTAATATTTCCCCCCTGGGTATTCCCTTTCACAGCTTAAAGGGAAATACAAAAGATTTGGAAAAAGCTAAATTGATTGAAAAAGGGAGACCAGGAAGCTCATGTCCGAAAAAATTTGTAGCCATGAATAAAGACTTTTTGGATACAGGAATTTGTACGGCATCAAGGCAATACCAGCATTTAAAAATAAAGGAGTTAGACAAGCAGGAACTTGCTGTTGAAGACTATAAGTACGAATACAACAAAATAACTGAAAAATCCTGTACCTGTGTAGGTCTTGGGACTTCTGCCCTACTCGCATATGGACTTGATACAAAGACTGAAGGTCCGGGTGTTTCGGTATGCCCGGGTCCAAATATGGCCTACTTTGCCAAAACCATGCAACTGAATGAAATGATAGACCACATTTATGGAAAGACTAATGTGATATCGAGGAATGATCGCCCGCACATGTTCATTAAAGAACTACATATTTATTTAGATTACCTTCAAGCCCGTATTGCCGAATCCAGATTTGAAATAACTGATAAGCAAAGGAAGTATTTGTTGAAATTTGCCGAAAACTTAAATGATGGAATAACGTATTATCAGGAATTATTCAACAACTTAAAAAAAGAATTTACGGAGTCCAAAGCGCAAATAATGTTCCTTTTGGAGGAAGGTAGAAAATCTCTGAACAACTTAATTCAGGAAATTGAAAGCCTGGAAAATAACCTGGCCATTTGGTAATCAGCTATATAAAAAAGGGAGTCAAAATGACTCCCTTTTCCATTCTATTAATTTTTATACTTCTTTTTTCCTAGTTAGTGTATTTTCTAACCGAGTTCCAGCTAGTTCTCTTGCTCGCTTGAAAGCTGGAAAAAAAGAAAGAGCCTTTTGTTTTTGTACTTCTATTTGAATGTCTCATGTTTCGTTTTTGTTATTTATTAGAAACATTAAGACGTTAAGACATTTAAAA
>JABDPH010000058.1 GCA_013042925.1 Eudoraea sp. | reverse complement strand
ATTTTGTGCTATGGGGCGTTATGGTAGTCGTATTTTTAGCTATGCTCTACTACTTTAAGCGCAAAGAGTGGATTTAAAATAGAGGTACTTATCAAAAAATTATTGCATCAGTAGAGCGCCATTGATTTATCCTTCTTTTTCTTTTTTCTGGCTGATTTGTCCCTTTTTACATAGTATTTACCTTCTTTTTTGGAAAACAATTCAATGCTAACGCCAACGGTAACTCCGCCAAGAACTGTAGCACCCAAATCACCATTATCCCATTCACTGCCATTCCCAGTGTCAATTGCTTCTTTAGCTAAACCAGCTAAAAGGCTTGCTGCAACAGAACCGGTTACAGTCCAAAAACGATTTCTCTTGGTTACTTTAGAAGCAATTAATGCACCGGTTGCACCAGCAAATGCACCGGCTGCAAAGTGAAGGGCCTTATCTTGTTCTACTTGTCCTCGCATTGAAAATTGGATAAGAAGCACTAGAACTAAAGTAGAGGTGAAAACTGCTCTCATTAGTCTAAAATATGAATATTTTGCTTAATACAATTTCCCTTTAGCCAAATACATTTTGTTATATTGAATTAATTGCATTTTAGCTACAATATTATTTCCGGATTCTCCTATTCCTCCCTACTTTTCCTTACTTTTATTTGTCCAATAAAAAATATCTTATGAAGTTCAATTCGTTATATTTCTTGATCCTTTTTTCTATCATATTTTTAGGTTGTAAGAATAAGCTAACCAATAAAGAAACCGTGATGGAAGAAAAAAAGATTTTATATGCCAATACAATAAATCCGGATGATTTTACAGCCGTTATTGATGGTGATAGTGTTAACTTATATACCCTGACTAATAAAAACGGACTAAAAGCTGATTTCACAAATTACGGACAACGATTAATTGCCTTACACGTGCCTGACAAGGACGGGAAGATGGGGGACGTAGTTCTTGGTTTATCTACGCTAGACGCATACATAAATGGCCCTAAAAACAATTTCGGAGCAGTTATTGGCAGGTATGGAAACCGAATAGCAAAAGGCAAGTTTTCCATAGGGAAAACCAAATATAAATTAGCGAAGAATAACGGGGAAAACCATTTGCATGGTGGCACTATTGGTTTTGACGCAGTCATTTGGAAAGCTAGGCAAACGGCCGCCAATCAAATTGAATTTACCCGTGTTTCTCCTGATATGGAAGAGGGCTATCCGGGCAACCTGGATGTAAAGGTTACTTATGAACTTTCAGATGAAAATGAATTGAAAATCAGCTACGAGGCAACTACAGATAAACCCACGATTATTAATCTAACCAACCACTCCTATTTTAACCTTAAAGGCGAGGGCAATGGTGATGTTAATGATCATGTAATGATGATAAACGCTGACGGCTATACCCCGGTAGATACCGGACTCATCCCTGTTGGAACCATTGAAAGTGTTGAAGGCACTCCTTTTGATTTTACCAACCCGAAAACAATTCGCAAAGATCTGGATAGCAATCATGCACAAATTGTTATAGGAGGAGGTTATGATCATAATTTTGTTCTCAATGAATCTCCTAAAAATAGTGAAGGACTTGTCCTGGCTGCAAGCGTTACCGAACCTATTAGCGGCCGCATAATGGAAGTATATACCTCGGAGCCAGGAGTTCAACTTTACGGGGGTAATTTTTTAAATGGGACCAGCGTTGGTAAAAGCGGAAAACCTTACATGAAAAGAAATGCTTTTTGCCTGGAAACACAACATTTTCCTGATTCCCCAAACCAACCAAAATTTCCAAGCACCCTCTTAAAACCGGGTGAGATATACAAATCCACTACCGTTTATAAATTCGATGTGGTAAAATAAGTAATTTTACATATTTCAACTAATTCGTAATAACTATGCAAGTAGAATGGAAGGGCGTGATGCCCGCAGTAACCACAAAATTCACAGAGGCAGATACACTGGATTTAAAAATGTTTGAGGTAAACATCAATACACAGGTCAAGGCAGGTGTTAGCGGAATTATTCTGGGAGGTACCCTGGGGGAGGCCAGTACACTTTCTGACGATGAAAAGAAGATTCTGATTGAGACTACAGTGGGTATTGTAGATGGGAAAATACCCGTTATCATAAACGTAGCCGAACAATCTACCAAAGGTGCTATTAAAGCTGTAAATAATGCAGAGAAATATGGTGCAAGCGGACTTATGATGCTGCCCCCAATGCGCTATAAAGCAAATGATTTTGAAACGGTTACTTATTTTAAGGCCATTGCCCAAAGTACAGAACTGCCCATCATGATCTATAACAATCCGGTAGATTATGGAATTGAAGTTACCCTGGATATGTTTGAAGAAATGCTACAATGCGACAACATACAGGCAGTAAAAGAATCTACTCGCGATATTTCTAATATTACCCGGATGCGAAACAGATTCGGAGATCGGTTAAAAGTTCTTACGGGCGTGGATACCCTTGGACTTGAAAGTATATTAATGGGGGCCGAAGGCTGGGTGGCAGGCTTGGTCTGTGCCTTTCCACAGGAAACCGTAGCAATTTATGAACTGGCAAAAGCTGGCAGAACTGCCGAGGCTCTGGAAATTTACCGCTGGTTTTTACCGCTATTGGAATTGGATATCAGCCCGCAACTTGTGCAGAATATCAAACTGGCTGAAGTTGCCACAGGTATAGGTACGGAAAACGTCAGGGCTCCAAGGCTACCTCTTCGCGGAGAGGAACGCCAAAGGGTCTTAAAAATTATTGAAGAAGGGATGAAAACCAGACCCAAATTACGGGATTATCAAGCTTTGAAAAAATCAACTTTTCATACTGCATAACATACAAGACTATGATTACAGGGAAAAATTATATTGGAATTAAATACTCCGCCAAAGGAGGCGTTACCTATAAAACTTTTAATCCTAAATTAAATCTGGAAAACGATTGGACCTTTTATGAAGCTACAGAGGAGGAGCTTAATGAAGCAGCAAAACTCGCCTCTGAAGCTTTTGAAAGTTACAGAAATTTTACAGCTGAACGCAAAGCAGGCTTTTTAAGAGTAATTGCTGATGAAATAGAAGCCCTGGGTGATGTGCTTATTGAAACTTATTGTCAGGAAAGCGGCCTACCCGAAGGAAGGGCGAAAGGAGAACGTGGCCGAACGGTGGGTCAGTTAAGAACTTTTGCAAACACTTTAGAAGATGGTTCCTGGCTGGAAGCCAGCATAGATACGGCCCTGCCAGACAGGACCCCTATACCAAAACCGGATATAAGAAAGATGCTTTTCCCTATGGGACCAGTCGCGGTATTTGGCTCTAGTAATTTTCCACTAGCCTATTCTACCGCCGGTGGCGATACTGCCAGTGCTCTTGCTGCAGGTTGTCCGGTTATTGTAAAGAGCCATCCAATGCATGCCGGAACCGGAGAACTGGTGTCCTCAGCTATCCAAAAAGCGGCAAATAAGACCGGTATGCCCAATGGGGTCTTTTCGAACTTAAACAGCAGTGGAATTGAAGTGGGACAGCAACTTGTTAAACACCCGGCGATAAAAGCGGTCGGATTTACCGGAAGTACAAGAGGTGGAACAGCCCTGCAAAAATTAGCTGGCGAACGTCCTGAACCCATTCCGGTTTTCGCGGAAATGGGCAGTATTAATCCTGTAGTGATTTTTCCATCTGCCCTGGGTGAAAAAGGTAATTATTGGGCAGAACAATACGCGGGATCAATAATGCTGGGGGCAGGACAATTTTGTACGAATCCCGGACTCATTTTAGGCCTTAAAAGTGAAGCCTTAGACACTTTTATCAGTTCCCTTGGAAAAGAAATTGCGAAGCTGGAACCCAGTTGTATGTTGCATCCCAATATTTACGGTAATTATGAAAAAGGCAAACAAATAGCTTCTGAGCAGTTAGGCACCAGCCCTATAGCAAATTTTGAAACAGAACCGCAGCCCTATTTCGCCCAACAACTTGTGCTTACAACCGAAGGAAAAAATTTTCTTGAGAATCCTAAATTACACCAGGAAGTATTTGGCCCCTTTTCTATTGTTGTTCAGTGTGAGGACACTCTTGAACTTACATCCATACTCACTCATTTGGAAGGACAACTTACCGGTACCATATTAGGAAGCCAACAGGAAGTAGGTGAACATGGAAATATTGTGGCTGCCCTCGGTAGTAGGGTTGGCCGGATTATTTTTAATGGCGTTCCTACCGGAGTAGAAGTTTGCCCCTCTATGGTGCATGGCGGACCATTTCCTGCCTCAACAGATAGCAGGTTTACTGCGGTAGGCCCTTATGCCATAAAACGTTGGGTTAGACCAGTTGCCTTTCAAAACTGGCCTCAGGATTTTCTCCCGGATGCTCTTAAAGATGAGAATCCCCTGCAAATTTTACGACTAGTGAATGGGGTTTATACAGATGCAGCGATTTAACTGTTCACAGGCCAATGGCAATAACAACCTTTAACTGTATAGATGCTCATACCTGCGGTAATCCTGTAAGGGTTGTTGCTCAGGGTGGGCCGGATCTGAAGGGCCGGAATATGAGTGAAAAGCGTCAGCATTTTTTGGAATCTTATGACTGGATTCGCAAAGGCCTTATGTTTGAACCTCGCGGCCATGATATTATGAGCGGTAGTATTTTTTACCCTCCGGCAGATCCCTTAAACGACCTGGGTATTTTATTTATTGAAACCAGTGGTTGTTTACCTATGTGCGGTCATGGTACTATTGGTTCTATTACTATAGGAATTGAAGAAGGGCTCATACAACCTAAAATCCCCGGAAAGATAAGGCTTGAAACTCCTGCAGGTTTGGTTGAAGTTGTATATCAGCAAACAGATAAAAAAGTAAATTGGGTAAAATTCAACAATGTAAAATCCTTTCTTACAGCAAGCGAATTAAGTATTGAAAGTACTTATTTAGGCACTATAGTTTTTGATGTTTCTTATGGTGGGAATTTTTATGCCATTGTTGACCCTCAGAAAAACTTTAGTGGGTTACAGGATTATACCGCCACGGAACTCATTCAGTATAGTCGGGAAATAAGGGAGGCGATAAACATAAAATACGCTGGCCAATTCGTACATCCGGAAGATGAAACCATCAGAGATGTGAGCCACATTCTGTGGACCGGCAAAACTTTAGCACCGAATGCGAGCGCCCGAAATGCTGTTTTTTATGGGGATAAGGCTATTGATCGTTCGCCCTGCGGTACAGGAACCTCCGCCAGGATGGCTCAATGGCATGCAAAAGGTCTCCTTAAACCAGGTGAAGATTTTATCCACGAGAGTTTTATCGGGTCCCAATTTACGGGGCGTATTGAAGAAGTTACTACTTTAGATAACCAACCGGCTATTATTCCGAGCATTCAAGGATGGGCCAAGATTTATGGATATAATAAAATAATCATTGATGATGATGACCCTTTTGCAGAGGGCTTTCAGGTAATTTAATATGAGTAAGCGTATAGTTATCATTGGTGGCGGAATTGCAGGATTGAGTTCTGCCTATTATCTTAATAAGGAAGGGCATCAGGTAACGGTCATAGATAAATCTGATATTACTGCCGGGGCTTCTTTTGTTAACGCAGGTTACATAACCCCTAGCCATATTATTCCGCTGGCTTCTCCGGGAATGATTGCTAAAGGCATTAAATGGATGTTTAATTCGGCAAGTCCGTTTTATTTGAAACCACGCTGGGATCCCGATTTTTTCAGATGGTCCTGGTATTTTCACAAGTCTTCAACTAAAGCGAAAGTGGCAAGAGCAATTCCGGTAATCAAAGATATCAATATTTTAAGCCGTGGTTTGTTCGAAGACATCTATGCCTCCGGTGAATTAGGCGAATTTCAACTTGAAAATAAAGGCCTGCTTATGCTGTATAAAACAGATAAAGCCGGAGAAGATGAATTAGAAGTAGCCCGTAAAGCGCGGTTTCTTGGACTTGAAGTAAAATCCCTGGACAATGAAGCATTGAAGAAGTTGGAACCCAATGTAAAATTAGACGTAAAAGGGGCCATTCACTATGAATGTGACCGCCACACCACCCCTACCGAATTTATGCCTAAAATGCTCAATCATCTCATAAATGCAGGAGTGATCATAAAAACCAATGAAGAGGTCAGGGAAATTTTAACTTCCCAAGGTAAAATCACTGAATTAAGCACATCCAAATCATCTTACCATGCAGATGAAGTTGTGCTGGCAGCGGGTTCCTGGAGTGGCAGAATATCAAAACAATTGGCTGTTAACCTGCCCCTGCAAGGAGGAAAAGGATATTCAATTAATGTAAAAAAGCCTACCGGTATAAGCATTCCCGCTGTGCTTATGGAAGCTAAAGCAGCGGTAACCCCTATGCAGGGTTTTACCCGTTTTGCCGGCACTATGGAATTTTCAGGAATAAATGATACTATCAGGAAAGAACGGGTAGAGGCCATCGCAAATGCCGCAAAAAGTTACTACCCGGAAATTATAATTAGCAAAGAAGACAAGTCAAATGCTAAAAGCGGACTAAGGCCGGTAAGTCCGGACGGCTTACCCTATATTGGCAGGAGTAAATCTTATAGCAATCTGGTTTTTGCTACCGGGCACGCTATGATGGGCTGGAGTCTTGGCCCGGCAACAGGGAAACTCGTTTCAGAAATTATTGACGGCAAAAATACGGCCATGGATATTAAACCATTTAACCCGGACAGAAAATTTTAAAAAAGAAAGTATAAGACCTTAATAAATAGAAATGGGTGATCAGGATTTGGATAAAGTGATTGTACATTCTCCAGGGAGAATCAATATCATTGGGGAGCATACAGACTACAACCTGGGATATGTGTTGCCTACTTCAATAGACAAGAGAATTCGGTTCACAATAGAGAGAAATAATACCGATACCCAATGTGAAATAAGAAGTGAGGGATATAAAAAAGCCCTTGTTGTAGATCTCAAACACATCGCCCCAAGCAACACCCAATGGGAAAATTACATTCTGGGCGTGTTGTACGAAATTTATAAAAGGAATAAAGAACTAAAAGGCTTTCAATGCACAATAGAAAGTGATCTACCGGTTGGTTCAGGGGTCAGTTCTTCAGCAGCTCTTGAATGTGGCCTGGCTTTTGGGTTGAATGAACTTTTTGATCTGGGATTGTCTAAACATGAAATCGTAACGCTTTCCCGGGACGCGGAACACA
>JABDPH010000510.1 GCA_013042925.1 Eudoraea sp. | reverse complement strand
AGCATATGGTGCTATCATGACTCCTCTTGATCCAAAACCATTTAATAGGTACATATGGTTAAAAACCGGGTGTTTGCCTACCAAAGGTCTCCTATCCGCGACTGTGGGTCTTATTCCGGCTACATGGATGGTTATTTTATAATCACAGTTTAAAAAGGTATCGAGCTTTGTTTGGAGTTCGTGCCTGGCCTCTGAAGTTGGTTCATTGCTTTTATCCTTCCATTTGTACGTAGCTCCAACTCTGTAATGATCATTGCCTATAGGAATAATAAAAACTGAAGATTTAATAACGCTCCGTTCTTTAAGAGCCGGGGCTTTAATTGTTAAAAGTTCTCCTTTTGTGCCATTAAGCGGTAAATAATTAAAATACCCATTAGTTTTTAGTCCAAAGCCCGTGGCAAAAACAATTCTTTTGGCATTTAAAGTTTTATAAGATAAACTGTTCGTTGCTATCTTTAAATCAGCAAAGTTGAAAGTTTCCTTGTATAAGCGCTTTTTCTTAGACAAATATTCGGAATAGAGTTTTGCCAACCGTTTTGTATCTACTCTTCCGGTATGTAAGACCTCTCCAAAGCCAAATGGTGCATTGAGACACGGGTTTTTATTAACGAGTAATTGGGTAGAAAGAAAGGGTTCCAATTTTATTTTATCCGCCGCCTCAAACCATAAGTTTTGCTCTTCCACGGAAGCAAAAATCCTTAAGACGGGTACTTTATGATCTAATGATTCCCCCAGCTTGTCCTCCAGGGCTTTGTAAAATGGTGACACCATCTCCAATTGTTCATTTGCTTTCCAGGCCAGGCTAAACCTTTTTAAAATAACCGGATTGTATAATCCTCCTGCAATATTAGATGATGTTTGTGAGTCATCATTGATTACAACAAAGGTTTTTCCATGCTGTTCAAGCCTTTCACAAAATGCTATCCCGGCCAGGCCAAGACCTACTATTAAGTAATCTACCATTGTGTAAAATTAAAAAACGCCACACCAAATGGTGCAGCGTTTTTTATTTTATATCTGAATTGGAATTCAAAACTTACTTCTAGTAAGCCCACATATCCTGTTCCCTGTCACGTATTGTTTCTTTAATACGATCTGCTTCAAGAAGCTGGAACAGTGCATTATCGGCTATGTAATCATTAATTACTCGATCACCCTGAACATTGTCCTCTCTATAGATAAGACCATTAAAACGTCTGGCATTCAACAACATATCAAAAGATATTGGTTGCGCCGAGTTTTGTTGGTTAAAAACCTTGGCTTTATGTAATATCTCTCTGGCACTAGGATACCAAACCCAAAAAAGTTCAACTTTATTATCATTGGGATCCATAGATTCATCATCTATAAAGTTTACGTCGGGTGCTACAGGGGCAATACCTAACAATCGATATTTCAATTCGCCCTGTCGCTTATCAAAATACCATATCCCTTTGATACGATACTCTTCAATATCAGCCGCAGTAAGTTCCCTTTGATTAACATATTCAGGAGAAAGCTGTTCACCGGCATTTATTTGCTCGTATCCAAGATCTGTGGTATCCACTTTTTTCAATGTAGCTTCCAGGTCACTCAAATTTCTTTTTTCAGTAAAATAAGAATCTACATATACGTCAGTAAGTTCACCGTTTTTGATATTTTTCATAAAAACATCGTATAACGACCTTCTGTCCGCACCAATATCTATGGTGTCAAGTGGATAGTAAAGTGGGAAATTTACTCTTTCATCAAGATCAATTACCTCCCATACAGTCTTAGACCAAAGGATATCCCTGTCATCTACGTAGCCGTATGGCAGCGGAGCATCATTATCCGCTGCTATTTGCGCTTCTGTCTTTTTTCCAATTTCCTCTGGCAGTTTGGCATTTAATATATTTGCCTGTGCCATCATAGATATTGGTAGTAGCGCTACAGCTCCTGCAATTAAAACATTCTTCCAATTCATAAAATTATAATTTATACTATTCTTAGTTCGTAATCTCCACAATTACCGGAGATACCTTCTTCAGTTTATAGCTTTTATTATTTGTGATATAAGCTTGAATATCAAATAACTGTACGGCATCGCCTCTTTTAGCTCTTTTCAAGGCCGATTTAGCTCTTTTATCCAATTTGTTGCCATTAACACTTACTGTTGGTTGACCAGGCACTTTGAATTTAAATCCGCTAATTGCAAGATTCAAGTCAAAATCGAAGTCTTCAAGCAGTGCGCCAATTGTCGCAATTTCAAGGTTTCTTCTAGGCATTTTAGCACTACCGGTTTCTCCTCTAATAGATCCGGAAGGTCTTGGAATATCCTTGATCCTGAACTCAGATTTTGAGGAAACACGTTGTCCGTCAGGTAAAGTACCAGATGCAACAATAGTTACTGTTCTTCCTGTTCCAGGGTTCATGATATACTTACTACCTTGTCTTCTCTTAAGACCTGGTGCAGATGCACTTACCTTGTTATTTGGAATTCCAGGTATAGAAATCGACATTGGGTTTGATACTCCTCGGTAAACCACATTCATCTTATCCGCAGCAATTAATGCAGCATTAGGCTTAGTGATTGTAGCAAATGTTTGAGAAACAGGAACTTCTGTTCTCTCACCATCCTGAATAAATACCAGGTTACCTGCAATCTTATGATCTCCCGGGTTTCCGGCACTAACTAAAAGTTTTACCTGACCATTCTTGATCTCATAATCCTTACCTTCACTAAGTTTTCTGCCATCTAAAGTTAGATTAACTTCATTTGGCCTTGTTGTAGCATCTTTACGACCTAATACAACTGCACCCTGGAACTTCTCACCAGCATAAAAAGCTGATTTTTCCTGCTCTAAAAGCGTAGTATAATTCGTCATAGATACTTCACTGGTCAACTGGCCTTCTAACATAGATTTCAAAGCATCCTGCTCTGTAGCCTTAACATCAGATTGTATCTGTGTTATTTTAGTTAAAGAAGCAACTACCGGAAAACCTTCGAATTGATAATTTATCCAATCCTGCTTAGTACCATCTCGCTTCTCAACTTTACCCTTAGCATCGCCAGTTTCAAATCTGGTTTGAACAGAAGCCTTCACTTCGCTCATGCTTTCCGGTAAAATAGCTGAAATCTGAGTACGGTAATCCGTAATCCTTTTTAAGAATTCTTTCCCTTCAGGAGCCAGGTTATCACCTTGAAAAAATTTCTGATCTAAATAATCAGACTTATCCATAACCTGATAATCCTTAGGGTCTTTTATCTCGGCTAACATTCTACCTTTCAGCCCTTCGAGATAATCATAATACTCCTGGGACAATTCCTTAATCTTTTTGGCATCTTCCAGTAGCGGACCAAATTTTTCCGCATTTTCAGATGCTTTAGTTTCTAAACCATTTAAGAACGCTAGGTTGTTCTCAGTGGTTTTTGCGTTAGAAGCTTCCAGCTTTTCGTTCATAAGACCGAATGCCGCCAGAACTTCCTTGCTCATATTTAGCGCCAGCATTGCGATGAAGATCAAATACATTAAGTTGATCATCTTCTGACGTGGTGACAATTTTCCTCCTGCCATGTTTTCTAATTAGTTTTTGATTAAAATTTTGATTTGGGTTTACTAATACACTAATTAGTTTTTAGCCATTGCAGATAACATACCTCCGTAAACTCCATTTAAGGAAGAAAGATTGGAAGCAAGAGATTCCATTTGGTCTTTAAGAGCACTTGCATTTTGAACAACTTCTTCATTTACAGAAGCTTGTCTGCTAGCACTTTCCAATTGTACTTTATATAAGCTATTTAAAGACTCCATTTGAGAAGCTGCCTCTACCATTTCATCGGAATATTTTTTGGTAGATTCCATTGCATCCACTGAAGGAGCGATACCTTTTGCAGCACCTTCAAAATTACGAATGCTTTCGCCAAGGCTTTCCATAAGGTTAGCGTCTATGTTAGCTTCTTTTAAAAGCTCATCTAATTTCCTAGACAATATTCCTTCTGCCTCTTTAGCGTTTTGAACATCATTTTTACCGCTAGTCATTCCGCCTGTTAATTCAGGATATACCAGAGACCAATCGTACTCATCATCTACCGGTTCAAATGCACTAATTGCAAAAATAAGTGCTTCCGTAATAAGACCTACTGCTAGTAGAAGACCACCTGTAAGAGGTCCAAATTCCCAGTGCAGGATTTTAAATAACGCACCAATGATTACCACCGATGCTCCAAGCCCGTAGGCCATGTTAAATAATTTTTTTGTTGATTTTGACTGTGCCATAATTCTAAATTTAATTTAAGTTTAATGTTAAAAATAAGTATTTGGTTTATTGTTTGATTTATTTATGTACGTAAAAACTACTGTGTTGAGTCTTCTTCTCCCATATAATCTTGAACGGTCCTAAAACCTATATAACTTCTGGCAGAATCTCTATACTCATAATCTCTGGTACTAACCTGCAAGAAATAAGCAACATCTTTCCAGGAGCCTCCACGAATTACTTTTCTTTTGTTTTCATAATCCCCCCCATTTGGATTCATGGTAGATACATAATCGTAAGAATTTGGGTCATAGCTGGAATTGGTCCATTCAGAAACATTTCCTGCCATATTGTAAAGATTATAATCATTAGGTTCGTAAGACTTGGCTTCCACCGTATACAAAGCCGCATCAGCTGCGTAGTCACCACGCTGTGGTTTAAAGTTTGCCATAAAGCAACCTGTATCACTAATCACATAAGGACCACCCCAGGGATAAGTACCACTTTCGATTCCTCCTCTTGCGGCATATTCCCATTCAGCTTCAGTAGGTAATCTGAATCCATTAACAAATTGTCTACCTCTGCTCCTTTGATCGTCATTTTTAAATTTCGTCCTCCAGTTACAAAATGCCTGGGCCTGTTGCCAGGAAACACCAACAACCGGATAATCACTATAGGCATCATGCCAGAAATAGTCATTATGCATTGGTTCGTTATAGGAATACTGAAAGTCTCTTATCCAAACAGTTGTATCGGGATATATCTCCAATTCCTCGTGCTTAATAAAATCCTTTCTTCTGGCATCTCTAGAACGAGCCGCAGCTTCAATGTCCATCCAACTGTATTTATATTTCAGCTTTGTGACATCTATAGTTCGTTGGCCGTTATACGATTCCTCTTCTGGAATATATATTGAATCCATTATTTCTGTGTAGTATTCATCTGGGTATTCCGATGTGTCCCAGATTAAATCCTCATCTCTATTTAATCCTCTCCCTTCATATCCGGTCTCACCC
>JABDPH010000506.1 GCA_013042925.1 Eudoraea sp. | reverse complement strand
TTCAATTTTGTCGTAACTAACATCTTTCAAGGAAATATGCTCAAATTCCTGTCCTTTTAACTTAAGTAATACAGGAGTTCCATCAATGATATTCACAGAAAAGTAAATACTTTTCGATATCGGATTAACAGCCATGTCATTTATTTGAATTTGATCTGCCGTTGTACCTAAAGAAGATGCGATTTTTTGATCCAACCCTTTCAGGTTTACTTCTTCTGCCTCGGCCCTCTCTTTAAAGTCCAAAGTATTTATGGCATAAATAGCTGCGTTTTTGGTGTCCCCAATCAAAAGTATACCCTCTGGACCAAAAGCCAATTTATCCATTGAAGCTATTCCTGGATTACCCTTGGTGAAATTTGAAGTTATTTTTGATGTTTTATCTGTCTCGGCTGCAACAAATATTAGAATAATTCCGGTAAGTGCTAGCCCCCATTTTAATGCTTTCATACCTCTTGAGTTTTCTTAAAAATATTGAATTTTTAAAGGGAATCCAGATAGTATGCAGGAATTAACGAAAATTTAACGGCACCAAAAATTAGATTTAGGCTCTATAAAAACAAGGAAATTGTTAAATCAAATTAATTCAAACTATAGATTACTTTCCCACTGGCTGCAATGTCTTTTTCATCTTCTTGTATTCCTTGAATTGCTTTGAGTCCAATATAGTGCCCATATGTGCCGTTTCCTGTTTTGACAAATTCATAAGGCTCTTTTTCTTTTGCTCAGAATTAAGTTCACTGTTTCTAATTGAATTTTCTTTATCTATTACTTCAACTATCTTCTCATATACTTCAGATGCCTGCTCAACAGTCATCCCTACTTCTGCCTGGTAAGCCTGTACCAATTTAGCGGCTTGTTTTTCCACTTCATTTTTTGGAATAAATTGTGCATTTGAGGAATGAATAAACACCAGGGCAAGAATAATTGGTAGGCACTTAATTATTTTTTTAAACAGGTCTTTCATAATAGTGATTTTGTTTCCCAAGTTAAGAATTATAGTTCGCTGATTACTTTGGGAAGTTAATATAATTTATATAAACCAATTACCATTCCAAAGTTATAAAAACGATTCTTATATTAGCGTCCTAATTGCCATTTGCATGATTATCTGGGGTGCCTTTATCTTCCTTATTTGTATTTTTCTCGCACTTGATCTGGGTGTATTTAATAAGAAAGATCATGTAATTAGAGCCAAAGAGGCAGGTATCTGGACAAGCGTTTGGGTTACTGTAGCCATGAGTTTTAGCGTGGTTATCTACTGGCTGTTCTCCAACGGTATTATTGACAATCCAACTAATTTGGCTCCGGGAGACGCAGTATTAAAATATATAACTGGATATTTAATTGAACTCTCCCTGAGTATTGATAATGTATTTGTAATAGCCGTTATTTTTTCGGCTTTTGGAATCCCCCCTATTTATCAACACCGTGTATTATTTTGGGGAATATTAGGAGCAATTTTTTTCAGGGCGTTTATGATCCTGTTTGGAGTGGCGTTGGTCAACGAGTTCGAATGGATAATTTATGCATTTGGTGCTTTTCTTCTGTATACGTCATTTAAGATGTTAAAGACCGGAAATTCAGATTTTAACCCCAATGAATCTTTTGTGTTCAAACAGATCAAGAAAATTTATCCCATTACTACTGTTATCAAAGGGCATAATTTTTTTATAAAGCAAATGGGGCTAACGGTTGCAACGCCTTTATTTGTCGCGCTTGTTGTGATTGAGATTACCGATGTCATGTTTGCTTTAGACAGTATTCCTGCCATTCTCGCAATAACAGCAGATCCATTTATTGTTTTTAGTTCCAATATCCTCGCAATTTTAGGGTTGCGATCAATGTATTTTTTGGTTTCAAGAATGTTGGTAAAGTTTCGATTTATTCATTATAGCCTTGTCGTCATATTAGCGTTTGTAGGGTTCAAAATGATTTTTTCTCACTACATTCATATCCGCGAATGGATCTCTCTATCGGTAATTGTTGTTTCACTATTAAGTGGAGTTATAGCATCCTTATTAATTCCTCCAAAGGAAGAAGAAGTTACTGAAGACATCTAAAATGGGTTCTAACAATGCAATTTGGCCATGCCAATATATTCCAGCACCTTTAACTCCAAAGCTTTATATTTTTCCAGCTGTTCTCTGATGCTCTCTTTGGCATCCTCAAAGAACAACGTGTGATCCTTCAAGGCCGTAATGATCTCCAGGTTAGAACTTTTTAAATTCGCCAAACCATTTTTTAATGATTCCATTTTCTCGTATAAACTGCGCGTTTTTGGCTCACAGACATACGACTTTAATTTTTCTTCCAGTGATAGCAGGCTTCGGTTGTTACGTTCCAGACGCAATAAGGCATTATTACTGCTGGAATATCTGGGAACGCCTGAAATGGGTCCTATTGCAGTCATAATATTATAATTTTGGGGGTAATTGTTTTACTAATTGGTGCTTATAAGGTACGAAATTTTCTACAAAAAAAGATCGCCACAAAATCAGATAACGTAATTTTAACTATTTAATAAAATCCTTAACTGTTTTGGTGCTACAGGAGTCTTTTTACTACTATGGAATACTGGTATTAAAC
>JABDPH010000502.1 GCA_013042925.1 Eudoraea sp. | reverse complement strand
CTATTTCATAAAGCACAGGAACACTACTATTCCTATAAACTTGCTCCGTTTCTATCCCGTATTTTTGAAGATTAAAAGATGTTTTCATTGTTTTTTTGTTTTTGAAGATTGTACTTTCCTAACTATTTATAATTTAGTGATAATTCATAAATTCTATGCAAAGAATGCAATAAATCTTTGTAAAAAAGATGACAAATATCATGTGCATTCAAGGATTTGTCTTAATATAAAGAAGTAGGTACATTTTGTGATATTTACCGCTTTTCTTTTTTACTATCTTTGAAAACATGAACGATAATCTTGATCCTACCGGCTCCTCTTTTTCACAAGAGGAATTGGATATTGAACGTGCTCTAAGACCTATTACCTTTGATGATTTTACAGGTCAGGAGCAAGTATTGGAGAACCTGCAGGTTTTCGTACAGGCGGCAAACCAGCGTAATGAAGCCCTGGATCATACTTTATTTCATGGTCCGCCGGGATTGGGTAAAACTACATTGGCACATATTCTTGCCAATGAATTGGGTGTTGGAATAAAAATTACTTCTGGTCCGGTTTTGGATAAACCGGGAGATCTTGCTGGATTATTAACCAATCTGGATGAACGAGACGTTTTGTTCATAGATGAAATTCATAGACTAAGTCCCATAGTTGAAGAGTATTTGTACTCTGCTATGGAGGATTATAAAATTGATATCATGATTGAAACCGGCCCAAACGCCAGGTCGGTACAAATAAATTTGAATCCTTTTACATTAATCGGGGCTACTACACGCTCGGGGTTATTAACGGCTCCTATGCGAGCCAGATTTGGCATAACAAGCAGGCTGGAGTATTACAGAACTGAATTATTATCAACCATAGTACTGCGTAGTGCAGATATTCTAAGAGTTCCAATTACAGATGATGCGGCAATCGAAATTGCGGGAAGAAGCAGGGGAACCCCAAGAATAAGCAATGCCTTGCTAAGAAGGGTAAGAGATTTTGCTCAAATAAAAGGTGATGGGAATATTGATATGAATATATCCAAATACGGATTAAAAGCCTTGAATGTAGACACTCATGGATTGGACGAAATGGATAATAAAATTTTAACAACTATTATCGATAAGTTTAAAGGAGGCCCGGTAGGCATTACTACCTTGGCGACAGCAGTTTCGGAAAGTGCAGAAACAATTGAAGAAGTCTACGAACCTTTCTTAATTCAGCAAGGATTTATTATGCGTACACCCAGGGGCAGAGAAGTAACCGAGTTAGCCTACACTCACTTGGGTAGAATTAAAGGAGGTTCCCAACCCGGTTTGTTTTAGTTTTTTTATTCTATGTCAGGCTGAGCGCAGTCGAAGCCTTAAATAATAATAGATTCCAATATGTCAGGCTGAGCGCAGTCGAAGCCCAAATAAAACAGAAAATGTATAGTTACTACGTATATATATTAAAATGTTCAGATCATTCCTATTACACTGGGATTACCAATGACCTTGATAAAAGAATTGAACAACATCAATCGGGAATTAAAAAAGATAGCTATACCTACAAAAGAAGACCTCTTGAGCTTGAATTTTATCAGGAATTTAATGATGTATTGCAAGCTATTTATTTTGAAAAGAAAATAAAGGGGTGGACAAGAAGAAAAAAAGAAGCTTTGATTCATGGTGATGATCAATTACTTCAAATTCTTTCCGAGTGTAGGAATGCAACACATTATAAATACTATGATCGTTACAATTAATGGCTTCGACTGCGCTCAGCCTGACAAATAGCTTATAGATGAAAGACCTCCCAACAATTTCTCAATTCCAGGTCTTTAAGAACAGAAAGACGATACTCAAAAACCCTTTGCCTTTCCACAGGGCAAATTTTGAAAAATATGGAGATATTTTCAGAGTCAGGGTTGGTTTTCGGAAGGCTGTAATTTTCACTCGGGATGCTACTATTATTAAGCATATACTTCAAAAACAACATAAAAAGTACGAGAAGTCGGAACTCCAAACCGTAGATCTTGCAAAATATATCGGGCATGGAATCCTAACTTCTAATGGAGAACATTGGCGGGTACACCGTCGCATGGTGCAACCCGCATTTCATAAAAAGAAGCTCAGGGGTTTATTGGGTATCATGAAGCAGGCAATTGACTCTGAATTAAAAAGAATAGAACCCGGTGCAACCCAGGATGTATTTCCGCTTATGGGCGATTTGGCATTCCAGGTGGTAGCACAAGCACTTTTTAGTCGCTACGACATTCAACAAAGCATGGAAGAGCTTCAGGACTATACGGAGCGCAACCAAAAGATGTTAATCAGGGAAATGAGGCAACCATACCTTAATTGGTGGTTTATACTAAGCGGTAAAATTAAAAAACACCTGGATCTGGCCAAAAAGGGAAGGAATATTCTAAACAGTATTATCGAAGAACGATTAGCGTCAGGGGAAAAGAAGGATGATTTGCTGGACATGCTTTTAAATGCAACCTATGAAGACGGCACACATATGCCCAGGCGCCAATTAATAGATGAAGTCCTGATATTATTTACGGCAGGCCATGAGACTACTGCCAATGCTCTTAGTTTTACTCTTTACTTGTTAGCTAAACATCCAAATATCCAGAATAAGGTTTTAAAGGAAGTTGATAATACAGACCTGGATTCTGATG
>JABDPH010000493.1 GCA_013042925.1 Eudoraea sp. | reverse complement strand
CATTAGCATATACAACTATTGTTGCTGCAAATGCTTCAGAACCTGCACCAATGCAGGTTTATGCACCTTTTGCTGGTGCAGCTATCGGAGAATATTTTAGAGATACAGGTCGTCCGGCATTAATTATTTATGATGACCTATCTAAACAGGCGGTGGCATATCGTGAAGTATCACTTTTATTAAGAAGACCTCCTGGACGTGAAGCTTATCCGGGGGATGTTTTCTATTTGCATTCAAGGTTGTTGGAGCGCGCAGCCAAAGTCATAGATGATGATTCTATTGCACAGAACATGAATGATTTACCAGACGTTTTAAAACCAATGGTTAAGGGTGGCGGATCATTAACTGCCTTACCAATTATTGAAACCCAGGCAGGTGATGTATCTGCTTATATCCCTACCAACGTTATTTCCATTACGGACGGGCAAATATTTCTTGAACAGGATTTATTTAATCAGGGTGTACGCCCGGCGATTAATGTGGGGATATCAGTGTCTCGTGTTGGAGGTAATGCTCAGATTAAGTCAATGAAGAAAGTAGCTGGTACATTAAAACTAGACCAGGCGCAATTCCGTGAGTTAGAAGCATTTTCCAAATTTGGATCTGACCTGGATGCGGCTACTTTGAATGTAATTGAAAAGGGTAGGCGCAATGTGGAAATTTTAAAGCAAGCGCAGGCAGATCCTTTTACAGTTGAAGATCAGATAGCTATTATTTATGCGGGATCTAAAAATTTATTAAGAGATGTTCCGGTAGATAAGGTAAAGGAATTTGAAAAGGACTTTTTAGAATTTTTAAATGCTAAGCACAGAGACGTACTAGACACCTTGAAAGCGGGGAAATTAACGGAAGAGGTCATGGATACCTTAACCTCTGTATGTCAAGATCTGGCTGGGAAATATCAAGGCTAATCTCCCAATTCACAATTTAAAAAATGGCAAATTTAAAGGAAATACGAAATAGAATAGTATCGGTATCCTCTACCATGCAGATTACAAGTGCCATGAAAATGGTATCTGCTGCCAAGCTTAAAAAAGCTCAGGATGCCATTACTGCAATGCGTCCTTATGCCAATAAACTTTCAGAATTGTTGCAAAATTTCAGCGGAAGTATAGATGGTGAAACAGGTAGTAAATATACAGACAACCGAGACGTCCAAAACGTCCTGATTGTCGCTATTACTTCTAACAGGGGACTATGCGGGGCATTTAATTCCAATATAATTAAGCACTGCCTTTCAATGCAGAAAGACCATTACGATGGAAAACAAGTGGATTTTATATCAATAGGAAAGAAAGCGCAGGACCTCATTGGGAAAAGACATAATGTTATTTCTGACCATAGCCAAATCTATGACACACTGAATTTTAATAATGCAGCAGATATAGCGGAAGAATTAATGCAATTATATACTGATGGTTCCTATGACAAAATTGAATTGGTATATAATAAATTTAAAAATGCAGCTACACAAATAGTAACTACAGAACAATTTCTGCCAATTGTACCAATGGAACAGAGTACAAATACAACTGCCGATTATATATTTGAACCCGAAAAAGCAGCAATTGTTGAACAACTTATTCCTAAGTCGTTAAAAACGCAATTATTTAAGGCAATAAGAGACTCATTTGCAAGTGAGCATGGTGCCAGGATGACTGCTATGCATAAGGCTACTGATAATGCCACTGAATTGAGAGATCAGCTAAAACTAACATATAATCAGGCTCGTCAGGCAGCAATTACCAATGAAATTCTTGAAATAGTTGGTGGAGCAGAGGCATTAAATAATTAAATTATTCTGCACAGGAATTATAATAAAGTCCCGCTTTAGACGGGATTTTTTATTTGGTAAAAATTTAATTTTGGGATACCTGACTTTTTTGGCACCGAATTTGGTTTTATATCTTTACGAAAGTATAAATAGAAGAGAATTATGAAAAATGCATCAATACTAATAGTTACTATTTTTAGTCTTTACGGATGCTCTTCCCAAAAGAAATTTACCACGGCACCACCTTTCAGCATACATAACCCATCATATCAACAATATGCAGGAGGCAGGGAAGAAAGTGGTACAGGTTTTATATTACAACTCCCGGTTGATCTGGAGGCTGGTAATGAAATTGAATTTATAGAAGTCTTTTTCAGGGGGCATGTATTGAAACCAGAACTGGAAGAACAAGGAGAAAACGTGCGCATTGTCTGTAATCACAGGGATTCTGATGAGGATAAAAAACCAGATATTATAATGCATTCAGATCCTAAAATGGAAGTAGGAAATCAACCGCCAGGATCCATAAGTAAAAAAGATAAAGATTTTCCATTTGAATTGAAAAAGGGCGAAGCGGTAATTAGTTTTAAAAATATCACTGCAGATCCTCAAAAAAGTAAAATAACTTATTTCAAAATTACAGGGATAAAGACAAAACCTTCACTAATATACAAGTGAACATAAAATAACAGACTTTGTTCCATGGGTTTAAATACCTAATTTTAAGCCCAAATCTTAAGCCTTTGAGTTTATTTAAAAAACTTTTTAAGCAAACATTCATTTATGGTTTAGCTACTGTTTTACCCCGTATGCTGTCCTTTATTTTGGTCCCTATTTACACAAAGGTTATGCCACCGGGATCATATGGAGAAGTTACATTGATTTTTTCCTGGTTTGCAATTTTTAATGTGTTCCTGGCCTACGGCATGGAAACTGGTTTTTTCAGGTTCTTCAATGGGGAAGATGACAAAAACAAAGTGGTTACCACCTCATTAATTTCTTTAACGGTTAGCACCGTCTTGTTTACACTCTTTGCACTGCTGTTTCAATATCAACTGACTGACTTGTTAAATATTGAACCCCGCTATATTAAGTATGTAATTTTTATTCTTGCCTTAGATGCTCTTGCAATTATTCCTTTTGCGTGGTTACGTGCAAATGAAAGACCCATACGCTATGCTATGGTTAAAACGGTGAATGTTGCTGTAAAT
>JABDPH010000490.1 GCA_013042925.1 Eudoraea sp. | reverse complement strand
GTTTACGACATGTACGGTGCTTCTATACAGATTCCCAAAAAGAATATACAGGGAAATTCCATTGCGAACATTGATCTTTCCAAATTGCGTAATCGATCGGAATTGTATTTTTTACAACTGACATTTGATAATGGGGATGCGGAAATTCATAAGATTATGAGAAGTAATTAATCCCTATAAGAATTAGTTTAAGAAAATGCCAGGTTATAAACTTGGCATTTTTTTTAAGTGCAGGATAGTATTCTTCTAAAGCATTATATTTAATAGTTGAAAATTGACCTTATGAATTATAGAATATTTGGAAGAACCAATTGGGGTATCAGTGAGATTGGATATGGAATGTGGGGAATGGGTGGTTGGAAAGAATCTGATGATAATCATTCAGCAAAATCTTTAGACCTGGCGGTTGAACATGGGGTTAACTTTTTTGATACAGCATGGGGATATGGAGAGGGGCATAGTGAGCGACTTTTGGGTCAACTCCTAAAAAGACATCCGGATACTAAACTATATACAGCCAGTAAAATTCCTCCGAAAAACTTTAAATGGCCGGCAAAACCAGAGTATTCATTTGAAGAATCCTATCCAACAGAACACCTATTGGATTATACGCACAAGACCTTGAAAAATTTGGATTTAGAACAGATAGACCTTCTGCAATTTCACACCTGGGATGCTGGTTGGACTAATAAGGATGAGTGGAAAAGGGCAGTGGAAGATTTAAAAAAGTCGGGCAAAATTGCCGCTATGGGTATTAGCGTAAACAGATGGGAGCCGGAGAACGGAATAGAAGCGCTGAAAACCGGATTGTTTGATGCGGTACAGGTAATCTATAATATTTTTGACCAGGCCCCGGAAGATGTTTTATTTCCACTATGCAAAGAACTTGATATTGCATTGATTGCAAGAGTCCCTTTTGACGAGGGTACCCTGACCGGTAATATTACAAGGGACACTACTTTTCCTGAAGGCGACTGGCGCGGCACCTATTTTGTGCCCGAAAATTTGAATGCCAGCGCAGATAAGGCAGATTTGCTCAGGCCACTTGTTCCTGAAGATATGACCATGGCCGAAATGGCTTTGCGTTTTATTTTAATGAATTCTGATGTAAGTACGATTATCCCTGGTATGCGCAAGCAAAGAAATGTATTGTCTAACGTTGCAACTAGTGATGGAAGAGGATTACCCAAAAAGTTATATGAAGAATTACGAAAGCACAGATGGGACAGGAAACCTACCTCATGGTCGCAATAATTATTATAGATATGGATAAAAAGAAACTCACTTCCCAAACTTTAGCCGCTATTTTCTTATATACCTTATTTTCTGTTATTCTGGAAAAGGATTATTCCTGGGATACTATTATTAATGAATTAAAAGAAGGGGTAATTTTTGGTATTGTCTACGCTGTTGTGATTTGGGCATGGAACAAGTATAAAAAAAAGCAATAAAGAAGGCACCCTTATTTAGCAAATAACTGTCCCATATCCTTAAAAGCCTTGAACTCTAATGCATTTCCGGCCGGGTCTAAAAAGAACATTGTAGCCTGTTCCCCCACTAATCCCTTAAACCTGATATAGGGTTCAATAATAAATTGTATTCCCTTGCTTTCCAGTTCTTTGGCAAAACTATGGAAAACATCCCAGGGTAAAACCACCCCATAATGAGGTACCGGAACATCTTTACCATCCACCGGATTGGAGTGGAGTTCCTCCGTAGATTTTGGCTTGTAATGAATTACTAGTTGGTGGCCAAAAAGATTGAAGTCAACCCAATGGTCACTACTACGCCCTTCTTCACAGTTAAGGACATCCCTGTAAAAGGTCCGGCACTCATCAAGGTTATGAACGGGTATCGCGATGTGGAATGGTGAAATAGTTGGCATAGAAAGTATTTTAAGCACTAAAATTAGCCCTTTTCTTTGATTTCAAAAAATCTATAATTTGATTGTTTACCTTGTCCTGATGCATGGAATGTCCTAACCCTTTGGTGCTAATTAGTTTACTGTTCTTCCAATTAGCATGGACTTTTTCCGAGTTGTGATAGGGAGTAATCGGATCTTCAATATCATGAACTAATAATCCCTCTGTTGGAATTTTCTGTACAAACTTGGAACTGGAAAAATCTTGGATGCCATAGCCGAAATGCTTCTGAGTATAATCTTCTATTGAGGCTAATACTCTCTTATTGAAACCTACAATATTCTGATAATGCTCCATAAGTTCATAAAATTCAGAAGGGGCTCCAATGGTCACTATCTTTTGAATTGAATTATTCGGATATATGTATTGGTGATAAACGGCTGTCATTCCTCCAACCGAATGCCCGATTATATAAGAGGGATTAAAATGTTTAACAATATGTTGTGTGCATTCTGCATATAGAGGGACATTAAATATGCCCCCAGCTGAATTACCATGCGCAGGGGCATCAAAGGCAACTATGGCAAAATTTGCATCAATCAGAAAACGTATTAAATTGCGCCATCTAAATGAATTACTCTCCCAACCATGGAGTAATAATACAGGTTCTTTTGTTCCGGCCCAGGAATAGGTTTGTATTTTTTTTCCACCTACTTCAATCCTAATATCCTCAGCTTCTTTTAAAAAGGAAGCTTGTATTGGAAGCACATTACCTTTTCGAGGGGAACTAAACAGGGTAATAGCCTTTTCTCCGGCAAGTTTTTTCGAGAATAGAGCCAGGATATTAAAATAGACCCCATAGGCTTTTGCAAAAATATTAATTACTAATTTTTTCATTTTTAGAATCAATTTATCCGGATGGCTTTACAAATACTGGGAAATTGTTAATGCTAACCAGACTGTATATCAAAAAACAAAGATGATGTTATTAAAGTTTTTGTCGTATTTCGGTCAAAATCTGTTTCATTCCCAACCAACCATCATGTATTTGATTTTAGAATCATCCGGGATTTGCACTTCTTCTATATCAATACTGGTGTCATAGCGTAGACTTGCAGGTAATTCTTCTTTATCTATAGTGAAGTATACATCGCTATTCTCAATGAATATAATTACGTTATTCAAAGAAGTTACTATTTTCTTAATGACATATTTATCTTTTATCTCCTTGAAAGTACTTCGCAGCCCAATACCTTCTTCCGTTGTAAACCTGGGATCTAAAACACGTATAATCCCAACTTTTGAAATACTATCCCGGTTTACGGTTATAGTTAGCAATTGCTGCCCACCTTTTTCATAGATTTTGATAGTATTGGAAGCAGATAACAAATTAGATTGCAAAGTATCCCTAACAATGGAATCATTGGTATAAATACTTTCCAGATCACCAACATTACTGCTTCGCAATAGTTTTCCTACTTGTGAACTGGTAATCAAAAAGTTAGGATCCCTGTCCTCTTCACAATGTATTAAGGTCAATACAATTAGTAAAATCAATAAATATTGAATGTTTTTCATATGTTCCTATCGAATCACTTTTTTTAATACTCCCAATACACCCCTGATAAAGGTTGCGCTTGTTAAAACTTTTATTACCGGATTTTGACGTGTACTTCTGCGAGTTGTTCTTCTTCTTGAAGATGTTCTGCGGGTTTCAAGTTCTTTTTCCGCTTCTTTTTCTGCTTCTCTTTCAGCTCTCTCAATTTTTTCATTTAAAATCTCATAGGCACTTTCCCTGTCAATAATATCATTGTATTTCTTCACCAGTTTCGAATTCTTAATTACGGAAACTAGTTCACTATCTGTTAATACATCCATGCGGCTCATTGGGGCTCGTAACATTGTAGCGGCAAGCGGAGTGGGCCTTCCTTTTTCATCTAAGGCCGTAATTAGTGCTTCTCCAATCCCTAAGGAGGTTAGTACCTCTTTTGTGTCATAATATTCCGAAATAGGATAATTTTCTGCGGTAAGTTTAATTGCTTTTCGATCTCTGGCGGTAAAGGCCCTAAGTGCGTGTTGGACTTTCAGACCTAATTGGGCGAGTACTGCATTGGGGACATCCGTTGGATTCTGTGTAACAAAATAAAGTCCTATACCTTTAGAGCGAATAAGTTTAACAATACTTTCAATCTGGTCTAATAAGGCATCTGAGGCTTCTTTAAAAATTAAATGAGCCTCATCTATAAAGAAAATCAACTCAGGTCTGTCGCTATCTCCCTGTTCAGGGAATGTGGAATATATTTCGGCCAATAAACTCAGCATAAATGTGCTGAATAATTTGGGCCTGTCTTGTATATCCGTTAAACGAACTATATTTATGTAGCCCCTTCCATTTTCATCTATACGAGTAAGATCTTCCACATCAAAGGATTTCTCGCCAAAAAATAAATCGGCTCCTTGCTGTTCCAATTCTATTATTTTCCTTAGAATAGTTCCTGTGGAACTTGTTGAAATTCTTCCGTATTCCTTTGTAAATTCTTTTTTACCTGTTCCTGTGGCGTATTGCAAAACCTTTTTGAAGTCCTTAAGATCCAGCAAGGGAAGCTTGTTATCATCACAATATTTAAAAATAACTGCTACAATGCCTTCCTGTACTTCGGAAAGATCCAGGATGCGGGAAAGTAAAATGGGTCCAAATTCTGAAACAGTTGCACGGAGTTTTACACCGTCTTGTTCTGACAGGGAAAGTATTTCCACAGGAAAACTCTTAGGTTCAAAAGGCAGTCCAATCTTTTCGTGCCTTTCATCAATTTTTGGATGGCCTGGGCTAGGCTGGGCTATTCCGCTGAGGTCACCTTTTAAATCCATCAAAAGTACCGGGATTCCTTTATCAGAAAGGTTTTCTGCGATTACCTGCAGTGTTTTGGTTTTTCCCGTACCGGTGGCACCGGCTATAAGTCCGTGTCTGTTCAATGTCTTTAAAGGAACTTTTACATGGGCCCCTGTAACCGTTTCTCCATCTAATATGGCTGCGCCCATTGTTATAAAATCGCCCTTCGTAGTATACCCCTTTTCTATATGCGCATAGAATTCTTCTTTGGTACTCATTTAGTCTATTTTTGATAAAAATAGGGTAATTTTAACCAACAATAAAACCAAAATCGAATGAAAAAGTATTTACAAATAGTTACAGTTCTCTCATTAGTTTGTTGTTCAACATTGAGCGCACAGGAAGTTTCGCCGATTACTTTTCATGAATCGCATGAAGTAAAGAAAAGAAGTGCTCCTTATAGTGATGTGGTTCAGGCAGGAAATCTTTTTTTTCTGGCCGGACAAATAGGAATGGACCATAAAACCAGAACTATGGTTGAAGCTGGAATAAGGACAGAAACAGAGCAGGCAATTAAGAATATTCAAGCGGTTTTAGAGCATCACGGACTAAAACTAGACAATGTTGTGAAATGTACAGTGATATTAAGTTCAATGGATGATTTCTCTGCATTTAACGAAGTATACTCTAAATATTTTACCAAGAAACCTGCACGCACAACTTTTGCTGCCAGTGGTCTGGCCAGAAATGCCAAGGTTGAGATTGATGTAATAGCAGTCAAGAATTGAATTTATTCTTAAGGTATTTGCATTCGAAGTTGAACCAGTCTAATAGCTCACTTGTTCTACTGGCTCATTAATTTGTCTTTTATTTCCAAAAAATACAGTCAAAATACCGTCTTCTATATGCTATCTTTGCAGGATGATCAATAAGGAGGTTCTAGAATTGGTAAATGCAGGGCTGATGCTCCCACTCATGGAAGAATTCTATACGATTCAGGGAGAGGGTTTTCACAAAGGTACGGCTGCTTATTTTATAAGGATTGGAGGTTGTGATGTTGGCTGTCATTGGTGTGATGTAAAAGAAAGCTGGAATGCCGAAACCCATCCTCCAACGGAAATAGAAAGTATTGTTCATAATGCTGCAAGTTATTCTGATACCATAGTTGTAACCGGTGGGGAACCCTTAATGTGGGATATGGGACCCTTAACGGAAGCCTTAAAAAGCAAAAATCTTAGTACACACATTGAAACCTCCGGGGCTTACCCCTTAACGGGTACATGGGACTGGATTTGTCTGTCGCCTAAAAAGAATAAGTTGCCTGTAGATGAAATTTATAAACAAGCTCATGAATTAAAGGTTATTGTTTACAATAAGCATGATCTGGTTTTTGCAGAAGAACAGGCAAAGAAGGTTAGTGAAACGTGCATTCTGTATTTGCAGCCCGAGTGGAGTGTTAGGGAAAAGGTAACACCTATGATCGTGGATTACGTAATGAAGAATCCAAAGTGGAAAGTATCTTTACAAACCCATAAATACCTGAATATTCCTTAAGCAGAAGCAAGGTGCCTTTGATTATTTATTCCTTGGCTCAATAAATCCTGAATGTTTAAACGAATGCCAATAATCTGGAAGGAGCTTATCTTCCTCCGTTATTTTGAAGATCAAGGATGCACTCGGCATCCAAAGCAGGAACTGCTACACCTTTTGACAATTTACTTTTTTCCAAAACGCCCATCATACCCCCGCCAAATTGCAGTTCAGCACGCATAAGGCAACCGGCTGTATCACAATGGTTTTCGGTATCTGGGTCCTCATGGGGATTTACCATTGCAGATCCAAGATCAACTAAACCAAAAAGATGCCCAAATTCATGATTAAGGGTAGATGTTTCCACATCTGAAATTGTAATAAGTGAACTTTGATTCGCCAGTTGGCGTACTACACCTTCATGGATAACCATTGATGTATTTCTATATACTGCACCAAGAGTTACAATACCTTCGTCTTCATCATCAGCATCTGATGGTGCATCGGCAAAATAAATATATATGGCAAGTGTTTCTCCTTCATTGTATGCCGTGCGGTTTTCACTTTCCAGGTCAGCAATCTCCTGTAAAGTCAAAGTTTCTTCATTAGGGGAAGCTAATTCCCTGTATACTACTTGTATGTCAGTCTTAAATGTTCGATCTCGAAGATAGGTTTCAAAATTGTTCATGGTTTCCGTTGTAGGTCTGAAACCGGTAACATAGGCAGCTTCTATTAATAACTGCGTATAAATTGTATTGGAGAGAATGTCATTAGCAGAATCTCCGGTGGCGAGTAAATTTGCAGATTTATCAATACCCCCGGGAGTTGTATTGTCACTGTCTTTTGAACAATTTAAGAAAAGACCAATGGTCAGCAATATAGTTAGTATTCGAAATTTTTTCATAGCAGTTTAATTTTCCTTTAAGGCTAAAATTACGTATTATTTACAACGTTTAATTAAGGTTTCTATTATGATTGTACCTGTAGTCTTGCTAAATAGTCATAATGAGGGCCTTCACAAACCAGTTCGCAACTTAAATTATTCTGCTCAGCCAGCTCTTTAAGGTTTTTGAAATCGAGATATAACCAACTAAAAGGAGCACTTCTTAATCCTTTATACTCCATGGTAAATTCTACTTCACCGTAATATTTACCATTATTTGGAACCCAGTAGCCACCATCATCATCAAGTTCAAACATATATATTATATCACTGGAATCGAGCAATATCTGTCCTCCCGGCTTCAACAATGTTTCTAAATGGGTCATTAAACGACCTACCTCATTTAGTTGTCCCGATATTCCTATTCCATTCATTAACAGTAATATGGTATCAAATTTCATACCAGAATAATCAAAAATATTTGTGTGTATTACATTGGATACCCCCCTTAACTTAGCCGTGGCCACAGCTCCTTCAGACGTGTCAAGACCTGTAACTTCAAATCCTTTTTTTTGCAAATAGAGGCTGTGACTGCCAGACCCGCACCCCACATCCAATACCTTACCACGGCAGAGATCTAAAGCTTTTTGTTCTATTATGGGCATATCATCATAATCTCTGAATAAATAAGGCAATGGAAGAATATCTTCCTCACCTAATGATGAATAAGTTGCAATATCTTCAGAATAATTCCCATTTTGAAAATCAATTAGAGCCTTTCCAATAACATCCCTACTCATTTAAAGTTGTAATTTTACCTGCAAAAGTGGACTTTTTGAGTGGAAAGTAAAAGCACTCAACTAAATAATGAATGGAATTTACAGGGTCTGATGAAAGAACAACTTAAAACCTTACCCCTAAGGGCAAAAGAAAAGCATACTGAAAACAAAAGGTTCTTTGCAAAACTGAAAAAGAGGCCTCCGCGTAATCTGGACTATATTATGCAGGAGTTGCACCTGGCAGAGTTTAAAAAAACAAATTGCCTGGATTGCGCTAATTGCTGTAAGACTACCGGCCCTCTCTTTACAAATGCAGATATTATTCGAATCTCGAAAAGTCTTAAGCAAAAGCCTCAACAATTTATAGATACTTATTTAAGGATTGATGAAGACAATGATTATGTGCTTAAGCAGGTTCCCTGTGCTTTTCTGGGTGAGGATAACTATTGTTCAATCTACGATGTAAGACCCAAAGCCTGCCGGGAATTCCCTCATACCGATCGAAAAAAGTTTCAACAAATAACTAATCTTACACTTAAGAATGTGGCTATCTGCCCGGCTGCATATAACATAGTTGAAGACATGAAAAAGAGAATTAAAATCTAAGGAATTAGCCATATAATCCTTTTAATGCGGCTTCTCATCTCAAAAAATTTAATCTGAAAATAGTAACTTTACCCTATGGAGGTTATACTTAACTATTTTGAAAACATTCCGTCTTTACACAGGAGTCTTATTCTGGTATTGGGAATAACCCTTTTTTGGCTTCTTGAAGGTGCCTTACCGCTTTTTAATTTCAAGTATAAGAAATGGAGGCATGCTCTGCCTAATTTCTTTTTTACCCTTACTACTATTGTTATCAATTTTGCGTTGGCTTTTGTATTATTGAAATCGAGTGATTGGGTTATGGTAAACAAATTTGGAATAATAAACTGGTTGCCTGAAATACCTCTATGGCTCTATGTAGTTTTGGGCGTTTTGCTTCTTGATTTTATAGGGGCTTATTTGGCACATTATGTTGAACATAAGGTAAAACCTTTATGGATGATTCATTTGGTGCATCATACAGATCACGAGGTAGATACAACCACTGCTAACAGGCATCATCCATTAGAGAGTCTTATCCGTTTTACTTTCACATTAATGGGAGTATTTATAGTGGGCACGCCTATAGGAATAGTTATGCTTTATCAATCCTTGTCTCTTGTGGCTACTCAATTCAGCCATGCTAATATCCGGCTACCTAAAAGAGTAGATGACATCCTGAGCTGGGTAATTGTGTCGCCAGACATGCACAAGGTACATCACCATTACAGATTACCCTATACAGATTCAAACTATGGAAATATTTTCTCTGTCTGGGATCATATCTTCGGGACTTTTATGAAACTAGATCGTGGTGAAATTGTCTATGGCGTGGATACTTTTCCTGACAAGAAAGAAAATGGAAGTGTTACCGGACTGTTAAAGCAACCTTTTCATAAGTATAGAAGGCCAACTACTATGCAGGCAGATAAGTAAGCTTCAGTTGTAGAGCAGGTATTTACTTCTGATTTTCCTGAAATTATTTAAATCCTTCTGCCAGCTTTCTTTTATCTCTTTTTCGCTTAACCCGGCTTCAATTTGTTGCTGTAGTTTCTCTGTCCCCGCGTGTTTGGTAAATCCGCTGTGGTTAAAAACCAATTTCTTATCTGTAGCATTATTATAAGCATCGATTAACCATTTCAAGGAAACTTCACTCATTCTGGGCCATGAAGACAGATCCTT
>JABDPH010000488.1 GCA_013042925.1 Eudoraea sp. | reverse complement strand
GTAAATTCCTCATTCCCCAGATTAACATAAACGCGCGGTGTATCCTTAATAGCCCAGTCGGGCCCCGCTGTTGCCGGAATTTTAAAGCCACAATTCAGTATGTCATACCAGACATTCCTTTGTCCTCCATTACCGGCAATCTCAGCCATATGGATGTTTCCCAAAGCAATGTCAACAGGCATCTCAAATCCGGTAGAAGGCCAACCGGTTCTGATCTGATCAACACCTTCAGTGAAATTACCGAAATGGGCAGCAATAGTTGTGGCGCCCTGAGCCACTGCATCCTCCAAAATATAGGCATTAGGAGGGTAGTCCGGGCCACCTAATTCACCTAAAGCGCCAGTACTAATAGGTTGTATTAAAGACTTAAGGCCTAAAAAAGCAAGATGACCATAGGGATTGTTGCGAAACTCTTCCCCATAGGTAATAATATGATCAGCTGTACTAAAGGCCTTCCTTTTACCCATGGGGTACTCATCGGCATAAATGGCATGCGTTTCCCATTCGCCTTTTAAGGTTAATATAGATGAGACATGGAGGTCTTCTGCCTGCGAAATCAATGGCCAGAATTTACTGAATTGAACAGGAATACCTATATCTGTAGTATGTATGTGTGTTTGCCCTGAATACCATCCAAGATCGGGCATGTTAATCCATCGTTCCAAAGCAACCTTCACATCTCCTTGCTCCGGCACCTCCACCATAGCCGGTATATATTCAAAGCCGTGATAGATCCTGGCTATTTTTCCAACGGGATTAACCCCCAGTTCAGCTTTGCCCGCTAAATAGAAATAGGGACCTGGTTGATATTCCCAAAGTGCGGTGCGCCAACCCCATTCCATATTTCTACTCACAGCATATGAAGGCCCTTTAATGGGAGTCCAATAATGGCTTCCCGCCTTGTCACTAACTTCTACCCTTGCCGCAACTGGCTTCCCGCTTTCTTTGTCGGTAACGGTAAAATTAATGGATTCAGAAAAATCAATCTCTTTATCAATCGGTTGACTACTATAGCCCGGTACAACAACATGTGTAGGAATACTGTCGGGCATAAGTACAAATGGTTTTTCAGTCATGGGAATTCCATTAACACTGAGAAGGACATCAGCTTTCTCACCAACTTCATCACTGATGTGCAGGGAACTGGTTACTTTGCCCACGCTTAGCGGAGACAATACCAAAAAGGTATATCTGGAAGCATTGGCTTCTAACGAAAACTGTTTGTTCCAAAATAAGATCTCATCACTATAGTCGCTTTTCATGCTGAGTTTTACCTTGGAATTTCTGTTGTTTTTTACTTCAATCAACAAAACTTTAAAGTGCCCTTCCTGAACTTCAAAAAGTGGAGTTGCCCAATCGGATGTTATAGAATTGTCAACAATAAAACGAATTGCAGGTACCTGTTCAACTAATTTAGAAAAGTACACCCGGCATTCATTTAACAGCTGCTTTTGTTTGGCCCTGGTCTTGCTAATTTGCTTCATTACAGTCTCTGCATGGATCAGCAAATTTTGCTCATCAGTAAGATTACGTATCTCCCAGGATTCAGTTCTTAGTTCGTGCCAGGTTTTAAAAATGTTAGCAGCGGTTGTGTCCTTAATCCGCATCAGTTGTATGGCCATGAGATAGTCATTTATTTCCTGAAGAACAGGATCTGCATGACCATCATGGCCATATGAGGGTGTCACAAAAATTAATGAAAATACTAACGAAACAATAATTGCGGCTGTTTTCATCTTAAGGCTTATAAAATGATTTTTCATCGACCACCAATGTGGTGAGTTCAACGGTAAGCCCGTCCGGGTCTTTGGTATACATAGAAAGAAAATAGTGATGATCCTGAATTGTAAATTCCAAATTCATTGCTGTATATCTCTTTTTTGCCTTCTCAAAATTTTCGTTGGTAACATTAAACGCAAAATGATCTATTCCAACGTTTTTGGATTTCTGATCTATGGGCTCATCGGTTTTTTTTGCGGGGAATAAGGCAAGACCGGTTTTGTTGGCCAGCATAAAAACAGGGAATGACCCCCATTCTTTCAATTGATATTTCTGAAGTCCAAGGACACCCTCATACCATTTGGCAGATACCTCTATATCCGCAACACGGATAGCCACATGATCCAGAAATCTTATCTCAAATTCTTCAGCCCCGTTCATTTTATCAAGTTACACAAAAAGGATTACTTTGTGATTTGTTTTCATAGCGCCTTGCAGATAATTCCGCTGCAATTAACTCTGCTTGTCCTTCAGATTAAAACTTAAAAAAAGTTTGTATCACGACCAGTGTCAGTCCTATTAGAAATATAGTTGTAAAAATTAATTTGTTGTGTTTCGCTAACCAATTTGGAAGAAAAATATCGAAGTTGTCTTTTTGTGAATCCGAATATTTCCTTGCTAAAACAGTCAATGGACAAAACATTTTAAATAGTAAAAGAACTATTCCTTCCCCAATAACGAATCCTATCCCAAGCCAGGTATAGGTATTAATAATGCCCGTGATTCCTGAATATACCACATAGAAAATTACAACTACAAAGATTAGCCAGATTAGCGTATGTACCAGTTTTATGGCAAGAAGTTTATTGGAATGATTCATGTTTTATCCAAATCAAATTGTAAGCGAGGTTTGCAAAAGCCACAGTATTATCATTTCAAACTTTTCATCATAACTATGAATTTAAAGTGCTCTTTTCCAATTTGAAAATCATGATCTCCAATTTTTTCAAAGCCACTCCTGTTGTAAAAATTAATTGCCCGCTCATTACTTCCAAGAACAGAAAGCCAAATTTTTTCAAACCCTTTTTCACTTGCAGCGGCCAGTAAGTTATTTTGTAATTCCCAACCAATTTTCATGGACAGAAAATCCTTTAAAACATATATTTTTTGCAATTGACAGATGTTTGTGGAGGTGCTGAAATCTATTGAGGAATTCAACTTTAGTTTTGCATAACCAACCGGAAGGTCATCTACTAAAGAGATCCAATAAACATTATCGGATTTTTCTAAACTACTTCTGATTTTCTCTACAGAAAAAGTCCGGTTATAGTATTCCAACAGATCGTTTTTATCTCTGAAGTAATGCCCAAATGTCTCCTGAAAAGTTACTCTGCCCAATAAGGCAATGTACTCAGCATCTGTTCTATTGGCCAATCTTATTTCAATTTTTTGCATTTCTTAATTCTGTTGAATTTATCATTACATTCCTCTGTTAACTTCCTGTCAATTTGGGTTGATGCATGCTAATGCAATGCAGTCCGCCCCCACCTAAATTCACCGCTAAAGCATCTATCATAACCACCTTTCTGTTCGGAAACACAGACCCTAATAGCTCCTTTGTTTCATCATCGCGGATTTTAATTTCTTCGGGCATTCCTTCGCGCCAATACTTTTGGCCAACAATAACCTCAGAAGTAATAATAAAATTAAGGTAACTTGCCGCTGCTACCACATTGATGGTCTCCCCGGCTGGAAATTCGCTGCCATCAGTAT
>JABDPH010000051.1 GCA_013042925.1 Eudoraea sp. | reverse complement strand
AAACAAAGTAATATAAACTCAACCCACTTGCGTAATTGTTAAAGAAGAAAAGCATCATTAAAGGAGACAGATACATGATGAATTTCATATTTGGCATACCCGGTTGGGTCTGCATATTCTGCCCGGTGGTCATCATCATATAAAAGAAAATTGCCACTGACGCCAATATTGGAAATAAACTCACATGATCTCCGTAAAATGGGATGGTAAACGGCAGTTCTGCGATTGTGTCATAAGAGGATAAATCGCTGGCCCAAAGAAAAGACTTTTGTCGTAGCGCAAAAGAGGTAGGGAAAAACATAAATAAGGCATAGAAAATAGGTAATTGTAACAATGCCGGCACACAACCGCTCATTGGGCTCACACCTGCCTTATTATACAACTTCATAGTTTCCTGCTGCTTCTTCATTGCATTGTCCTTATACTTTTCAGTAAGCTCAGTAATTTCAGGTTTTAAAACCTTCATTTTAGCCTGCGACAAATACGATTTGTATGTAACCGGAGACATTGCCAATCTTACGAGGATAGTCATCACAACAATGGCTATTCCAAAGGGTAAAAAAGAACTCAAAAAACCATAAAACGGAGTAAATACAAATCTGTTAATCCAACCAAAAATTCCCCATCCATATGGAATAGAATCGGCCAGTCCCAAATCCTTATATTTCGCTAATACTTCTATGTCGGTTGGCCCATAATACCAATTCATATTATAATTAAGTTCACCACCCTCCATTTTTAAAGGTGCAACTGAAGCAAATTCTTTGGTTACCCTGGCTTCTTTACTTTCCTCTTCTACTAAATTCTTTGAATTTAAGGTAGCAGTCTCAAAAGGTGTTTTTGTTGCAAGAATAGAACTAAAAAAGTGTTGCCTGTAGGAAAGCCAGCGAACCCCATTTTCAATTTCTTCGTCATCACCACTTTCCGAGAGTTTGCTAATTTTATCATCTTCGTGTCTATAGGTAAGCCTAGTGTACCTATTCTCATATTGGATACTCTTATTATGCCTTATCCCCTGTAATTTCCAGTTAAGGCTTATTGGCTGGGCGTCATTTATTACGCTGCTTAAACCTTGAGACCGCACCGTGTAATCTACCAGGTATTCGTTTGGTTTCATTTCATAGCGAAATTCCAGAAACTGGTTGGAAGCAACTTTTGCCTTCATTGAAAGCACCTGATTGTCTCCATTCTGTGAAATTGAGGGTTCAAAAAACAGATCTTTTGAATCTAATACCCGATTGTCCCTTGTTGTAAAATTAATTCCAAAAGAGGCGTTTCCATCTTTAACCAAATAAATGGGTATTGAATCGTAGGTGACAAATTTCTTCATCCTTGCCTCAATTATCTGACCCCCTTTATTACTTACCTCAAGGAAGAGGATTTCATTTTCAAGAACGGTAGTTCCTTCCTTCGCTGAAGTATATCCGAAACCACCTATGGCACTTTTGTAATCGGCAATCGCAACAGAGTCTTGCAAATCAATCTGTGTTTCCTGTAAAACGGGTTCAGGCGCGCTGGGTTCTTCCTCTGCTACCTGAGATTCCACTTTCGCCTGTTCCGCTTTTTGAGCCTCCAGTTCCTCTGGTGTGGGTTGATTTTGGTAAAACCAAAAAATGAGAATTCCAAAGATCAGTATAAAGCCAATGATGGAATTTATGTCGAGTTTCTTTTCTTCCATTTAATATAATTTAAATACAAATCCGCAATAATTTTGGCTCATGCCTGTGAACGGATAGTTCCAAATGGTTTGCAAATATATATCCAATTGTGGAGTTTATGCCAAACTGGCATTAGTTTGTTGTCTTTTGTGCAACAATACGGCCTTCACAAAGCCTACAAAAAGCGGATGTGGATTGGCTACTGTACTTTTATATTCCGGATGATATTGTACACCTATAAACCATGGATGAGAGGGTATTTCTATTATTTCAACCAAACCGGTATCTGTATTTATACCTGAGGCTAACATCCCTGCTTTCTCAAATTCCTCTTTGTAGTCATTGTTAAATTCATATCGATGACGATGTCTCTCAGAAATGGAAGTTCTACCATGGTATGCTTTATGTACAAGTGATCCTTCTTTTATTTCGCATTCCCAGGCTCCAAGACGCATAGTACCGCCTTTATTGGTGATTGACTTTTGTTCTTCCATTAAGCTAATAACAGGATGATCTGTATACTCATCCATTTCAGTAGAATTGGCATCCTTTAACTTCAATACATTTCTTGCAAATTCAATTACGGCCATCTGCATTCCAAGGCATATCCCTAAAAACGGAATTTCATTCTCTCTTGCGTATCGCACCGCTTTAATCTTTCCTTCAATGCCTCGCTCTCCAAAACCCGGAGCAACAAGGATACCCTGAAGGCCTTTCATTTTCTCTTCAAAGTTTTGGGCCGTGATAAATTCAGAGTGTATAGACCTGACATTTACTTTGACCTCATTTATGGCCCCTGCATGAATAAATGATTCCAGGATGGATTTATAAGAATCCTGCAATTCAACATATTTGCCAATAAGCCCAATTGTTACCTCAGACTTCGGGTGTTTATGCCTGTCCAGAAACTCATTCCATTGATCCAGGTCCGGCTTGGTATTATCGGGTAAGTTAAGTTTCTGCAACGCAACAGTATCTAAACCTTCATCCTGCATCATCACAGGTACATCATAAATGGTTGATGCATCTATTGATTGTATTACTGCTTCTTTTTTTACATTACAAAATAACGCCAATTTTTGTTTGATGTCATCCGATAATTCATGTTCTGTCCTACACACCAGAATATCTGCTTTAATTCCGCTCTCCATGAGGGTTTTAACAGAGTGCTGTGTTGGTTTGGTCTTTAACTCACCGGCAGCAGAAAGATATGGTACCAATGTAAGATGTACTACAATACCATTGTTATCCCCCAGTTCCCAAAGTAATTGTCTTACCGCTTCTATATAGGGAAGAGATTCAATATCCCCGACTGTTCCCCCGATTTCAGTAATCACAATATCGTATTCACCGCTATTTCCAAGTATTTGAATTCGCTCCTTTATTTCATTCGTAATATGTGGAACTACCTGTACTGTTTTACCCAAAAACTCCCCGCGGCGTTCTTTTTCAATCACACTCTGGTAAATCCTGCCTGTGGTTACATTGTTGGCTTGTGATGTATTTACATTTAAAAAGCGTTCATAATGCCCAAGATCAAGATCGGTTTCTGCGCCGTCATCGGTAACATAGCACTCCCCATGCTCATATGGGTTCAGGGTACCAGGATCCACATTGATATAAGGATCTAGTTTTTGTATGGTCGTTTTATACCCTCTTGCCTGCAGAAGTTTAGCTAAGGAAGCTGCAATGATTCCTTTTCCAAGTGAAGAAGTTACACCTCCCGTAACGAAAACATATTTAGTATCTGGCATATCGCACTTCGATATTACGGGATTCAAAGGTACAAAATGCAACTAGAAATTATTGGGTATCTATGGGAAATTCTTCCCTAATTTTTCTAATCAGTCCTTCCAAACCATTCATTTTTACCTCAAGAATAGCCCTCATATGCTCCCCGAGTTTGCCCTTTGGAAAACCATTTCTCTGGAACCAAACCAAATATGCTTCGGGAAGATCTATAAGGTAACGCTCTTTAAACTTACCAAATGGCATTTTGTAATGCGCCAGTTCTATCAGCTTTTTCCTGTCGGAAGTAAATTCCATTATTAAATCTAAATAATTTATCTTTAAAAGACTTAAAAGTATGGAAAATGAAACGCAGAACATTCATCGGCTCTTCAGTAGCAGCTACGGCAGGTTTATTAACCACGACAAAAGCAACTGCCATAGGCAATCAAAAAGATCAGGACAATAAGTTCAAAGGAAATATTAACCACAGCGTATGTCGCTGGTGCTATAGCAAGATTCCTATGGAGGATTTTCTCCAAAACCTTAATGAATTGGGCATTACAGCTATGGATTTAACTGGTCCGGATGATTGGCCATTAATGAAAAAGTATGGCATTCACGCATCCATGTGTTGGGGTGCAGGTTTTGGAATTGAAAAAGGCTGGAACGATCCTCAACTGCACGAAGAACTGGTTAAAGATTATTTACAAATGATTCCTAAAGTGGCTGAGGCCGGCTATACTAACCTAATATGCTTTAGTGGAAACAGAAGAGGAATGGATGATAGCATTGGCCTTAAAAACTGTGTAGATGGTTTAAAGCAAATTATACCAATTGCCGAAAAACATGGTGTTGTCATTCAGATGGAATTGCTTAACTCTAAGGTAGACCATAAAGATTATATGTGTGATCATGTAGAATGGGGAGTGGCCCTATGTAAGGAATTGAACTCCGAGAACTTCAAGTTGCTTTATGATATTTACCACATGCAAATAATGGAGGGAGATATTATCAGGACAATCAGGGATTATCATGAATATTTCGGGCATTATCATACCGGTGGTAATCCGGGCAGACATGAAATTAACGAAACACAAGAATTATATTATCCGGCAATAATGAAGGCCATTGTAGAAACCGGATTTAAAGGGCATGTGGCCCAGGAGTTTATTCCCAGCTGGGAGGACAAAATCGCCGCTCTAAAGGAGGGAGTGACAATTTGTGATGTTTAATCTGATGTGAAATCTGAATTCCAAATTCTATTTTGCTAACGCCTCTTTTATTTTCTTATTCCAGGATAGTTGTTGCTCAATGTTACGAGAGTAGTTAGTCTCACGATCATATACCTGCTGAAATTCTGCAAGCTCCTTATTTATTTGACGATAGATGGCCTTTACCTCGGCCTTAACATTTTTTGTAAACGTTGTATTGTCCATAATTTTGCGCATTTTCCTGGCATACAATTCAGAAATGTCAAAATGCAGCTGCTCATGGCTTAGAATTACCTCATCGCAAATATTTGCCTGATACCATGATCTATTTGGATAGAAGAATGTACTAACAATGTAATCCAGTTCATATTTTCCATTTTCTTCAGTTGTGGAAAATTGATAGCTCAACCCACTTGCCGTTGTAGCGGCTATTTCTGTATTCTTAGGGGGTTCGGCTTTGAAATTTGCCCAACTTAGTCTTTGCCCGGAATTCCAAAGAATTGCCTCTTCCTCCTGTGCGAATAACATCGTGGAAAATAGAAAAGCAAAAAGGCCAAATATGAATCTTAGAGATCCCAATGAAATACTACTTCTTTTTTAATATCCGGATGAAGACTAAAAATTACCGGGCAGGTTCGTGCCGTATGCTCCAGTATCTTTTTTTGCTTTTCGGCAATTTTGGCCGGCAAATGAATCTCTACATCAATCTGCGATATCCTCCGTGGATCCGCGGCCATATGTTTCGTAACCTCCGCCACTGAATTTTTAAGATCTACCTCCATGTCTCTGGCCTTAATGCCCATCATGGTAAGCATACAACTGGCAAGGCCTGTGGCAACTGTATCTGTTGGTGAAAAGGCTTGTCCTAATCCATTATTATCAACGGGTGCATCTGTTATGAATTCATCTCCTGAGCGAAGGTGAACACAACTAGTACGCAATTCTCCTGTATAAGTAACTTTTGAGGTCATTGTTCTGGTTTAACCTGGGTTATTCGCATTTCCTCGTACATCATTATGTAAGAAGCTTTGTTGTAGTATCCGGAAGAAAGTTCATTGTTATAATCAAATTTATTCCCGCAATACTCTGTAATGCCAACAATATTTGAAGCCTCAAACAAATTAAGTTTATAGGCTAATTTTAAAAGAAGGTCAAAGGTAAGATCAAAGCCACGGACCGCATACCGGTCCGGATCTGCCCCAAAACGCCTTCTGTATCTTCTCACAAAGGCATTATTATTTGTTTCCTTATATACGCTGGGGTACGTAAAATTAAGGTTAGACAAATGTGCCCCTGAGATAACATCGTTTTCGAATGCTTTATTCTTGTTTGTAGTGAACATCCGTACTTTGGTAGTATCTGAATTGGATGAATTAAGGATGGAGCTTACACTGGAAACCACTTTAAAGTTATCCGTCTCTACAAAAACCCAATTCTCCGTTTCAAGGGAAAGAAGACCGGCAAATACCTCTAAATCTAAAGAAATATTTTCTTCATCTTCCTGAAGCTCTACGGATTGGGCAACAGGAAACTTTTCTTTTATCTGTTCACTAACAGCCTTGTTCTTTGCATCGGTTATTACTATAATATTCTCATCTGTAATGGTTTCTTCAATAAAAACAAGCATCCTATCTCGCAGAATCTGATCAGACGGAATAGAAAAGAAAACATTTTCCAGTTCAAAATCACTGGTAGAGGCTAAGGGTGCAATTACCGGAACCTCAGCATTTGCGGCACTGATGGCTACTTCCTTCAAGGAATTCAATTGCAAAGGTCCTATTATGGCATTAACTCCTTCCAGGTCTTCGCCCTGCAGTATTTGTCTTGTTTTATCGGGATTTAATTGGGTATCAAATGTTTTTACATCGACAGAAATACCCAGATCTGAAATAGAATCAAGAGCAATCAGTGCACCACTGTATAAACCAAGGCTATAGCTTATGGCATTACTCCTTGAAATTGCATCTGTGGCGCTTTCAACATCACCAAGGTTAATCTTATCCGTTCGAAAAGGCAGCAGATAAATCAGTTTAGGTTTGTTAACTGAATTTACACTATCTACCAGGTTTATCTTATCCAGAATCAACGAATTCTTTACTTCTAAGTTACCTGTCTTCTCTTTCGGGAGTTTTAAAACCATCCCGGATTTAAGACCTCTGGAAAGATCCGGATTGAGGTCAAGTAATTCTTTGTAATCAATCCCCAAATTTCGTGTTAAAGAATACACTGTTTGTTTGGGTTTAACCTCATAGAATATATAGTTATCAGTATTAATTTCATTTTCAGGAACTTTCATTTCAGGCAACCTAATTACCATACCTTCCTTTAAACCGCCGCGCTCACCAATTTCCGGATTTAGTCTTACAATATCCTGTGAACTTATATTGTATTCCTGTGAAAGGCTGTACAAAGTTTTCTTAGGTGGAACGGTATAAGAGATATACAATTGAACGTCTTGTTCCTCAACGCTGCTACCGGCAATTTTAGGGAGCTTTAACTCTTGCCCCTCTGCCAAATAACTGGTAGTAACAGATAAATCAGGGTTTAACGCAAGCATGCTATCTATTGTAATTCCGTATTTATTGGCTATACTCCATCTTGTTTCTTTTGGCAATACGGTATAGGTTTCAAAATCATCAACATTAACGCTGTCGCTAGTAACTTCAATTTTTGGGTACTCAGGAATTTTTAAACGCATTCCCTTTTTCAATTGACGCGCATACAATTGTGTATTATAGCGTTTAAGCTCTTCTTCAGAGATATTGTACCGCTGAGCAATGCTAAAAATTGTTTCTCTCTTCTTCACCTTGTGCGTACCAAATGCTATAGGTGTTGCCTGTTCTTCCTCTAACTTCTTTTTTTGCAAAGCAATTGAATCCTGTACGCTTTGCATTTTGGCTCCCAACGGGATGACGAGTATTGTATTGGGTTGAAGTACATCAGCCTCTGTAATTTCTTTATTGTACTTAAGGATATCTGCGGGATTTACCTTGTATTGCCTTGCAATACTATAGACGGTTTCGCCAGTTTTAACCGCATGAGAGCTAAACTGTTGTGCCATGGCCTGACATGAAAACAGAATAATCGCAGCTGTTGTAATTAAAAATCTTATAGACATGCTTGTAGGTTTTATTCCCATTCTATAGTTGCCGGAGGTTTCGAAGAGATGTCGTATACCACTCTATTTACTCCGGGAACTTTGTTTATTATTTCATTGGAGGTCTTTTGCAAAAATTCGTAGGGCAGATTAACCCAATCTGCCGTCATACCATCTGTGCTTTCAACTGCCCGTAAAGCTACACATTTTTCATAAGTTCGTTCATCTCCCATTACTCCTACACTATTTACGGGCAAAAGCATAGCTCCGGCCTGCCAAACCTCATTATAAAGCCCCCATTCCTTTAAACCATTAATAAAAATTGCATCTACTTCTTGCAAAATACTTACTTTTTCTTCTGTGACATCTCCCAGTATGCGTATTGCAAGACCAGGTCCCGGAAACGGGTGACGTCCCAGACGTTCATCTTCTATGTTAAGAGTGGCGCCTACCCTTCTCACTTCATCTTTGAACAACATTTTCAAGGGCTCTACCACTTTTAGTTTCATAAAGTCGGGTAATCCTCCAACATTATGATGACTCTTAATGGTGGCCGATGGCCCTCCGGTTGCAGATACAGACTCAATCACGTCAGGATAGATAGTACCCTGTGCAAGCCATTTAGCATCTTCAACTTTATGTGATTCATCATCAAATACATCAATGAAAACCCCTCCAATAATTTTTCTTTTCTTTTCAGGATCAGCCTCACCAGCCAATGCTTTCAAAAAGCGTGCCGAAGCATCAACCCCTTTCACATTAAGGCCCATATGTTCATATTGGTCCAAAACTTCCTGAAATTCATTTTTCCTGAGCAATCCGTTATTAACAAAAATACAATGAAGATGATCCCCTATCGCTCTATGCAACAAAAC
>JABDPH010000485.1 GCA_013042925.1 Eudoraea sp. | reverse complement strand
ACCTGAGGTCGTTTGACAGGAACGGCAGTAAGCGTCTCTTCAGTTTCACCTTCATTAGATATCAGAACCCCAGATCTTGAGCCGTCACGATATACAGTGACTCCTTTGCACCCAACTTTCCATGCTTCCATATATAATTTACCTACCAGTTCTTCTGAGGCGTCATTGGGAAGATTTATGGTAACACTTATGGAGTGATCTACCCATTTTTGAACGGCACCTTGTAAACGAACTTTACTTAACCAATCCACATCATTGGAAGTAGCTTTATTATAAGGGGATATGGCCACAATATTATCTAACTCTTCCTTATTGTATTCTTTTTCAGTATCCAATCCATTTACGGTCATCCATTGTTTAAACCTATGGTGAAACACTATGTATTCTTCCCATGAATCGCCTACTTCATCAACAAAAGCAACCTTGCTATCCATTTCGTTGGGATTAACTTTTCTCCTGCGTTTATAGACCGGAAGAAATACCGGTTCAATACCAGAAGTAGTCTGGGTCATCAGGCTTGTTGTACCGGTTGGGGCAATCGTCAATAAAGCAATATTTCTTCTTCCGTATTCCAGCATTTCATAATATAATTTTTCATCAGCTTCTTTTATTCGAAGAATAAATGGATTCTCTTTCTCTCTGTCCGCGTCGAAAATTTCAAAAGCTCCACGTTCTTTTGCGGTATGAACAGATGCCCTATAAGCCTCTAACGCAATTGTTTTATGTACTTCAATTGAAAATTCGTTCGCTTCCTTACTTCCATATCGCAATCCCAATGCTGCCAACATATCTCCTTCTGCGGTAATGCCAATTCCTGTGCGCCTGCCCTGTATTGCTTTCTCTTTTATCCTTTCCCATAATCGCACTTCCACTACTTTGGTTTCCTCTAATTCCGGATCCGATTTTATCTTTCCCAGAATGGCCTCCACTTTTTCAAGTTCCAGGTCTATGATATCGTCCATGATGCGTTGGGCTGCCGCAATATGTTTTTTGAACAGGCTGAAGTTAAATTTCGCAATACTTTTGAAAGGGTCTTCCACGTAAGAGAATAGGTTGATAGCCAATAATCTGCAAGAATCATATGGACATAATGGGATTTCTCCACAGGGGTTGGTAGAGACTGTTTTGTAGCCAAGGTCGGCATAACAATCGGGCACCGATTCTTTGATAATTGTATCCCAGAACAAAATTCCAGGTTCTGCAGATTGCCAGGCATTATGTACAATTTTATCCCATAATTTTTTGGCATTAATGGTTTTTGAAACCTTTGGCGTTTCACTATGAACCGGGAACTTTTGGATATAAGGATTGTTGCTTTCAACGGCTTTCATAAAATTATCATCAATCCGAACAGATACATTGGCTCCTGTGACTTTGCCTTGCTCCATTTTGGCATCGATAAAATCTTCCGCATCGGGATGGTTAATTGAAACCGATAACATTAAAGCTCCCCTCCGTCCGTCTTGTGCAACCTCGCGTGTGGAATTAGAATAACGCTCCATAAATGGTACCAGGCCAGTTGAGGTTAAAGCCGAATTTTTAACAGCTGATCCTTTAGGCCTGATATGGGATAAATCGTGACCAACACCTCCCCGTCGTTTCATTAATTGTACCTGTTCCTGGTCAATTTTCATTATCCCACCGTAGGAATCAGATGTGCCTTCATTCCCAATCACAAAACAGTTAGACAATGAAGCAATTTGAAATGGATTACCTATACCCGCCATAGGACTTCCTTGTGGTACTATATATTTAAAATTTTTAATCAGATCAAAAATCTCCGCTTCGGTAAGGGGATTGGGATATTTTTGCTCCGCGCCGGCTATTTCCTTCGCTATCCTTCTATGCATGTCATCCGGATTAATCTCGTAGAGATTTCCCTCAGAATCTTTTAGGGCATACTTATTAATCCATACAGTGGCCGCAAGATCGTCCCCATCAAAATAGGTTAAACTAGACTGATAGGCTTCTTCTTGAGAATAAGTTTTTCTTTTGGAGGGAATGATTTTTACGGACATTGATAGTTTTTCTTTATGAGATTATTAATAAAGAGGTAAAAATGGGATTATCTGAAAACTTAATCTATGATAAAAGTCATGAGGTTTACAATGTTAAACAATTAAAATATTGATAATAAGAGGTTTAAATTTTTATCAACAACAAAAAGTTAACAAATTAATTAAATATTGTCTATCATTAATTTGCTTAGAGTACTATCATTCTTTTCTTCATCCTCTTTAGGTTTGCTGCCTGCTCCTGCTTTTTTACCGCCTTTAATATTGGCTTCGTATTGAGTAATTCAACGTTTCCCACTGTAAAAACAATATTTGGTTCAAACTGCATCTCCCAAAAGGGCTTAATCTGAATATTTTTGAAATTTTCCAGGAAATTAGGGGTATATCCGGATGACGCAGGTCATTTTCTTCATTTTTCTTAGTCACTACATTTGTTTTTATCCATTGTTGTGGTGGAGAATCAAATCCTTAATTTAAAACAACAACTTATGTCTGGTAAAAATAAAACTTTGTGCAAGCTGTCGAATTATTTACTGATTTTCATCTTGTTATGTGGGAGCTTACTTATAAGTAGTTGCAATGTGCAAGCGCGCGGATTTGCATTACCTGAAGGCGACATTGTAGAAGGAAAAGCGACCTATCAGAGGTTGGCCTGCAATGAATGCCATAGTATTTCAGAGATTGAGTGGAAGGGAGGTAGTGATAATCTTAATATACAGCTCGGTGAGGAAGTAGCGATTGAGAAATCCTATGGAGACCTGGTCACTTCAGTTATAAATCCTTCACACAAAATCGCACCGCGCTACAAACAAAAAACCTCTGCCGAAGCTACCGAAGAAGGTCTTTCAAAGATGAGGAATTACAATGAAGTTATGACAGTGCAGGAGCTCGTGGATTTAGTTGCTTTTCTTCAATCAGAATATGAGGTAGTAGGGATACCAACATCAGATTACTATCCTTATCATTATTGAAGAATAATTGACCGTGCCGAAACGGCGATTTAAGTAGTAAGTGCTTAACAACCTTTCATATCCCATGATCTGAATCATTTTGTGGTTCTTTCTGCATGTCTATTTTTATCCTTATAGGCTATTTGAAGATGGATCAATCACTTACTCTATTTCTTTGTGGTGATGTAATGACCGGGCGGGGCATAGACCAGATATTGCCCCACCCCAATGATCCGGTGATTTACGAATCCTATCTGAAAAATGCAAAGGACTATGTAAAACTCGCCGAAAAAGTAAACGGACCTATTGAACAAGCTGTAGATTTTGCCTACATCTGGGGCTATGCCATTGGGGCCATGAAAGAAGCTGATGCCAGGATAATCAATCTGGAGACCAGTATAACCAGTAGTGAGGACTACCTCAACAAAGGCATAAATTATCGTATGCATCCCAAAAATATTACTTGCCTGGACATTGCCAATATAGATTGCTGTGTTTTAGCCAACAACCATGTACTGGACTGGGGCCAAAAAGGGCTTTTGGAAACACTGGAGTCACTCGAAAAGGCAGAGATAAAATATTCCGGAGCAGGCAGGAATAACAATGAGGCCAAAGCACCTTGTATTTTATCTGTTAAGGAAAAGGGCAGGATTCTGGTCTTTTCTTTCGGCTTATCCTCAAGCGGGATACCACACAATTGGAAAGCCACTGAGCACAACCCGGGACTGAATGTACTTACTAATTTTTCAACGGAGACTATTAAACGGATTGAGGAGGAAATCACACAATATAAACGACCTGGAGACATAGTTGTGGCTTCTATCCATTGGGGAGGTAATTGGGGTTATGAAATTCAGGAACCACATAGGGCATTTGCACATAACCTCATTGACCTTGCAGGTGTTGATATTATCCATGGCCATTCTTCACACCATTTCAAAGGATTGGAAGTATATAAAAACAAGCCGATCATATATGGCTGCGGCGATTTTCTGAATGACTATGAAGGAATCAGTGGCCATGAATCTTACCGCAGTGATCTGGGCCTGATGTATTTTGTTAAGTGGGATTGCACAAAAGGAGATTTTGTCTCGCTGATGATGGTCCCCACACAAATCAGGAAATTACAAATAAACAAACCCAATAAAAAGGATTGTAACTGGATAAAGAATGTCTTGAACCGGGAAGGGAAAAAGTTTGGCACCAAAGCGGAATGGGTTAATGAGCATACTTTGAACCTGGATTGGAATTGATATTGTTGTTAAGTCCGAAAATAAGCGTGCTCAATGATCAAGATCATTACAAAACCAATAATTGCAACCTATATTGGATGCCTGAATAATAGATTTGATTCCACTTATCATGAAAGACACTTTATACATACCACGGAAGAAAACGCCAAATATGCCAGATTACGAGTCATTGTGTAGTGAGTTTAAATGGACGGATGAATTTAAAAATTTGGATAGACTACCAGGTGGCGGTCTCAACATAGCGCACGAATCGGTGGACAGGCACGCCAATAGCGATCTTGCCAATACGGCTGCACTAAGATGGATTCGGAAGGATCGATCTTTTATTGATTTTACCTATGCCGATTTAAAAATTCAGACCTCGCGATTTGCAAATGTTTTGGAAATGCTGGACTTAAAAAAGAACGATAGCGTTTTTTCTCTAGCAGGAAGAATTCCTTCCTTATACGTTGCCGCACTGGGGACACTAAAAACCGGAGCAGTATTTTGTCCCATGTTTTCAGTTTTTGGACCAGAACCTGCTTTTCAGCGCTTAAGCAAAGGGAAGGCAAAAGTTTTAATAACTACAACAAAACTATATCAGAAAAAAATAAAACAATTAATGCCTCGACTTCCGTTGCTTAGGCATATTTTATTGACAGATGCAAAACAACATATAGACAATAGGGTCTTGTCCCTATCCATGTTAATGGATGAAGCTCCGGATGAATACCTAATTAAAAATACACAGCCGGAAGATTCCGCTTTACTACATTTTACGAGTGGTACAACCGGGATGCCAAAAGGTGCTTTGCATGTTCATCAAGCAGTCCTTACACATTACGTTACGGGAAAATATGTTCTCGACCTCCAACCCGGTGATATATTCTGGTGTACAGCCGATCCTGGATGGGTAACCGGAACTTCTTATGGGATCATTGCCCCATTAGTCAATGGGGTTACCAATATTATTGATGAAGAAGAGTTTGATGCAGCGCGCTGGTATTCCATACTTGAAGAACACCATGTAAATGTTTGGTATACTGCTCCAACGGCTATCCGTAGGTTAATGCGCCTCGATTTTAAGCCACTGGAAAAGTATGATCTGTCTAACCTGCGCCTAATTCATAGTGTTGGGGAACCCTTGCAGGCAGAAGAAGTGATTTGGGGCAAAAAGACTTTTGGAATGCCTATTTGCGATAACTGGTGGCAAACGGAGACCGGAGGCATTATGATTTCTAACTATAGCTCTATGGAAGTACGGCCTGGTTCTATGGGCAAACCATTACCGGGGATTGAGGCTGCAATTGGAAATATAGTTGAGGACAAAGTACAGCTCTTAACAAAACCTATGCAACAAGGACATCTTTTGCTAAAAATAGGATGGCCGTCAATGTTCAGGGCATATCTTGATGAGGAGGAACGCTATAATAAATGTTTTAAAGGAGAATGGTATGTTACCGGTGATCTGGCAAAGAAAGATGAGGATGGCTATTTCTGGTTTGTGGGCAGGGCCGACGACATTATCAAAACGTCCGGCCATATGGTAGGTCCATTTGAAGTTGAAAGTACATTGATGGAGCACCCCGCAGTGTCAGAAGCAGCTATCATAGGGAAACCAGATCCTCTCATAGGGGAATTGGTTAAGGCCTTTGTCGTTTTAAAACCCGGGTATGAAGGGAATGATAAAACGAAACTGGATATCAAAGGGTTTACACGTAAAAAATTGGGGCCGGCGGTAGCTCCTAAAGAAATAACATTTACAGACAGTTTACCCAAAACCAAAAGTGGTAAAATCCTAAGGCGATTATTAAAAGCGAGAGAACTGGGATTACCCGAAGGAGACAAATCAACATTGGAATAACATGGAAAAAGAAGGAATAAAAACAAATGCGACAATTAGCAGGGAACTTGGTCTTAAACTTCTGCACCAGATGATCCTGATCAGAAGGTTTGAGGAGAAGTCTGCTGAATTGTACACCAAAGAAAAAATTCGTGGTTTTCTGCATCTCTATATTGGAGAAGAGGCAGTAGCCGTTGGTGCCATGCATTCATTAACAGAAGATGATAACATACTGAGTACCTACCGTGAGCATGGCCATGCATTGGCAAGGGGTCTTGATCCGGGAAGTATCATGGCCGAGATGTATGGCAAACAAGAGGGGTGTAGCATGGGACGCGGAGGCTCCATGCATTTATTTGATGCGTCCAAAAGGTTTTATGGAGGAAATGCCATTGTTGGAGGTCATTTACCCATGGCAGTTGGTATGGCACTTGCATCCAAAAAACAAGACCTGAACAATATTACCTGCTGTTTTTTTAGTGAGGGAGCAATTGCAGAAGGAGAATTCCATGAATCTATGAACCTTGCTGCCTTATGGGGAGTCCCTGTTCTTTTTCTCTGTGAAAACAACCTTTACGGTATGGGAACCGCGCTCCGTTTTTCGCATTCTGTTCAGGATTTGGAAAAAAAAGGAGCGGCTTACGGGGTAGTGTCAGCAAAGACCAATGGAATGGATCTGCTGGAAGTGAAAAAGGCAGTTGAGAAGGCAACAGCATACATCAAATCTACCGGAAAACCATATTTTCTGGTATGCAACACCTATCGTTTTAGAGCACACTCCATGTTCGATGCCCAACTGTATCGTGAGAAAACGGAAGTTGATGAATGGAAAAAACGCGATCCTATTCTAACATTTAGCAATCAATTATTACAAAACGAACTAATCTCCCGGGATGATATTGATACTATTGAGGAAAAGGTCAGCGCTGAAGTACAAAAAGCCGTTGATTTTGCTGAAGCGGGAACTTTTGAACCTGTTGAAGATTTAAAAAAATATGTTTATAGCCCATAGTCATGACTGATAAAACAACATTGAAAATTACATATAGAGAGGCATTAAAAAAGGGAATGCACGAAGCCTTGATCAATAATGACAAAGTATTCCTGATGGGAGAAGATGTGGGGCGCTATGGAGGTGCCTTTGCAGTCAGTAAAGGATTCCTTGAGGAATTTGGTGAAGATCGTATCATGGACGTTCCCTTGTCAGAATCAGGTTTTGTTGGAGCAGGTATAGGTGCCGCTTTAGCAGGGATGCAGCCCATAGTGGAAGTCATGACGGTAAACTTCAGCCTGCTTGCACTAGACCAGATCATTAACAATGCCGCTACTTTATTACATATGTCGGGAGGTCAGATAAATGTTCCTGTGGTTATCCGAATGAATTCAGGAATTGGTAACCAACTGGCGGCACAGCATTCTCACAGTTGGGAACCATTCTATGCCCATATTCCGGGATTAAAGATCGTTTCAGCCGGTATGCATGAGGATGCCAGGGGAATGCTCTTAACTGCCCTGGAAAGTCCTGATC
>JABDPH010000004.1 GCA_013042925.1 Eudoraea sp. | reverse complement strand
CTTTTTTGTTTACAGCAAAGGTGACAGATAGCAGTTTAACCGGAACTTTTTATTCAGGAAATCATTTTAAAGAACCTTTTATTGCTCACCGAAATGACCAATTTGAATTGGCTGATGAAGAATCACTCACATTTTTAAAAGAGGGATATGAAGAATTGCAGTTTTCGTTTCCAAATACCTATGATGCTCTTATTTCATTAGAAGATCCCAGATTTAATGACAAAGTCGTAGTTATTCAAATTATGGGAACCTGGTGCCCGAATTGCTTGGATGAAACCAAATTTTTGTCAGAATATGTAAAAACCAGAAAACGAGACAATTTTGAGGTGGTTGCATTAGCTTTCGAGTACGCAAAGACGAAAGACCTGGCGTTCAAAAGAATTGAAAGACTAAAAAGCAGAGTAGGGGTGCCTTATCCAATTCTTCTGGCGCAATATGGCAGTTCAGACAAGATCAAGGCAAATGAAAAACTCCCAATGTTAAACCATATTTTGTCATACCCAACAACTATATTTATTGATAAAAGAGGAAAGGTAAGAAAGATTCATACCGGATTTAACGGACCGGCTACAGGGCAAAAGTATATTGATTTTAAGGAAGATTTTAATAATTATATTGAATTACTACTATATGAATAATTCACAATTTAATTTAGCTGGTTCGGGCACCAATGATCACCTTTCTTAAATTATTGTAGATTTTCCTAACCAAATGTTTTCACGGTTGATTATGAGATGATCATCCAATTCCCTTATGTTGCTGGAAATAAAATCACCAACATAATTTGTCCCATATTTACTGTTTTTATCCAAGTCAGGGGTTACTATTTCATTTTTCATTGACTTCAGAACCGCTATTACAACTGCTTTCGACTCTTCATCCAGGTTAAAATGGTCTAACAACATAGCCGCTGACAAAATTGAAGCTATAGGGTTAGCAATATCTTTATCTTTAGCCTGAGGATATGAGCCATGGATGGGCTCAAAGAGCGCATTGTTCTCTCCCACTGAAGCAGATGGCAGGAGTCCGATTGAGCCACCAATTGCGCTTCCTTCATCAGACAGAATATCTCCAAACATATTTTCAGTAAGAATTACATCAAATTGGCTGGGATTAAGTATTAGTTGCATTGCTGCGTTGTCTATGAATAAAAAGTCTAATGCAATTTCCGGATAACTTTCTCCAATTTTTGAAACCACTTTTCGCCATAATCTCGAAGATTCCAGGACATTTGCCTTGTCTACGAGTGTAACTTTCTTTCTTCTTATTTTAGCTGCCTTGAATGCCAAATGAGCAATACGGCTAATTTCTGCCTCAGAATAAGTGCATAAGTCAGAGGCAACGGTACCATCTTCACTCAGTTGCTTCTCACCAAAATAAACCCCGCCGATAAGTTCGCGGTAGATTACAAAATCGGTACCACGTATAATTTTCTTCTTTAGTGGGGATCTGTCAATAAGGGATGGAAATACTTTTACCGGTCGGATATTGCTAAAAAGATCCAGCTCTTTCCTTAATTTTAAAAGGCCTTGCTCCGGCCTGATTTTAGCATCGGGATCATTGTCATATTTAGGGTCTCCGATTGCACCGAACAATACGGCATCTGAATCTTTACATAATTTCAAAGTGGAATCAGGAAGTGGGTTACCCGTTTTATCTATTGCTTTTGCTCCAACCATCGCTTCAGTAAATTCAAATTGATGACCAAAGATTTCCTCAACAGCATGAAGGCACTTTACGGCTTGAGCAGAAACTTCGGGTCCAATTCCGTCACCAGGTAAAAGTGCAATTTTAAGGTTCATTTATGCGATACTTTCAATATTTATTGGACTTGCTTCGATTATTTGATGGATATCATTGTCAACGATTTCTTTTTTCCGGTCTGCAAATTTTAAGAATTCAGTATAAACACTATCCAATTGTACTTTGGTGAGTTCATAACCTACTTTTTTGGCTCTGTATGCCAATGCTGCTCTACCACTTCTTGCGGTAAGCACAATAGAAGATTCGTTGACTCCAACATCTTCCGGATCAATAATTTCGTAAGTTTCTCGTTTTTTGATCACCCCATCCTGATGTATTCCGGAACTATGCGCAAACGCATTTGAACCAACAATAGCTTTGTTGGGCTGTACTACCATTCCCATTTTATGTGAGACCATTTGGCTGGTACTGTATAATAATTTGCTGTTAATATTGGTATCCAGATTAAGATCCGGGTGCTGTCTTAAAATCATTACAACTTCTTCAAGAGAAGTATTTCCTGCCCTCTCTCCAATACCATTGATTGTACATTCTATCTGTCTGGCGCCATTTATCACTCCCGATATTGAATTGGCCGTTGCTAAGCCCAGGTCATTATGACAGTGACAAGAAAGTTTAGCTTTATCAATTCCATTGACATTCTCTCTAAGATATTTCATTTTTGCACCATACTCCTCAGGCAGGCAATATCCTGTAGTATCAGGTATATTTAATACAGTAGCACCTGCTTTAATAACAGCTTCGCATACACGCGCCAGGTACTCATTATCTGTCCTTCCGGCATCTTCAGCGTAAAATTCAACATCCTCTACAAATGTTTTTGCATACTTGACGGCATCAACTGCTCTTTCCAGAATTTTATCCTGTGTTGAATTAAATTTGTACTTTATATGTGAATCAGAGGTGCCAATTCCCGTGTGAATTCTGGGTTTTATTGCATACTTTAAAGCTTCGGCGGCTACTTCGATATCTTTTTTAACAGATCTTGTCAATCCACATACCGTTGCTTTCTTTACAATTTTTGCAATTTCATTGACAGAATTGAAATCACCAGGGCTCGAAATTGGAAATCCGGCTTCAATAATATCAACGCCTAATTCATCCAGGCGTTCAGCAATTACAAGCTTCTGTTTGGAATCTAGTTTACAGCCCGGAACTTG
>JABDPH010000463.1 GCA_013042925.1 Eudoraea sp. | reverse complement strand
GCGATTAATGTTTTCTTTTCATCATCAGAGGCATTCATTTGATTAAGAATATTCAGCAAATGCATTTTCATATGGCCCTCCTGGATCCCAGTCGTGACTAATGATCTCACGGCTGCAAAATTCTGCGCTAATCCTGCTACTGCTACAATTTGCATTAATTCGCGGGCTGAGGGCTTTTGCAAAACCTCCAAAGCGAGGTTTACTAAGGGGTGCAATCTGGTAAGCCCTCCTACTGTTCCCAGGGCCAGAGGTACTTCGATCCAAAATTTGAAGATACCGTCCTCAAGAGAGGCGTGTGTAAGACTCTTATAAGACCCATCTTTTGCCGCATAGGCATGGATACCGGCCTCTACAGCTCTGAAATCGTTCCCTGTAGCCAGTACAACAGCATCAATGCCGTTCATTATTCCCTTATTATGAGTAACCGCTCTATAAGGTTCTACGTTAGCAATCTTAACTGCCCTCACCATTTTTTCAGCAAATTCCTTTGGAGAAACAGACTGCTCTATCTCTAATTCGCTAATCGGGCAACTGACTTCTGCCCGAACAAGGCATTCGGGAACATAGTTTGAAAGGATGCTCATAACCACTTCTATTCCCTTCTCATCTTCGTTAAAAAGCGCACAGGTCTGAGCTTCTCTTTTCAGTGTGGTGGCAAATTGTTCCAGGCAGGAGTTAATAAAATTTGCACCCATAGCATCCAGGGTTTCAAATTTACAATGCAACTGATAATAATTATCAAGTTTATTTGTCCTATCCCTCAGTTCTATTGACGTTATTCCACCACCGCGTTTTTCCATATTTAGGGTGATGGACTTAGAATCATTAATAAAAATTGGCTTTATTTCATCAATAAATTCTTGCAACTTCTCGGAAGAGCCTTTGAAGATAAAATGTACCTGTCCTATTTTTTGGGTTCCCAGTACTTTAGTCTTAAACCCGCCCTTATCAAGCCAAAATTTTGCAGCTTTACTGGCTGCCGCAACAACAGAACTTTCTTCAATGGCCATTGGAATGGCATATAGACTATCATTAATAAGAAAATTTGGTGCGATCCCAAAAGGCAGGTAATAGTTGCTAATGGTATTCTCTATGAATTCGTCATGAAGTTTTTGCAACTTGATATCGGTATTCCAGTATTTTTTAAGGATTTGTTTGGTGGTATCCGAATTATCAGTGTAATTATCGGCAATCCAATTGATTTTTTCTTCTTTGGAAAGCTTGGAAAAACCCTGGATTGGTGTTGACATAAGCTATTATTCTATAAGGGCAAAGATAGTGATTACACAATTATATCCAGGGGTTTCTTCATACTGGGTATTAGGGTATAAAGTTGCAATATTTTAAGTTTAAAGTTATTTTTTTCGCAAAAATATTAGTAAACTTGGTAGTTTATAATCAATTTTTCAGATTTTATGAATAAATCTTTCGTTCTGAATTTTCTTGTTATTTGTTTTATAAATTTCGCACCTGCGCAACAAAAAAAGATCTCTTTGGAAGAACTTTGGTCGGGGGCCTTTGTAACCGAAAACATGGAAGCCATTTATCCTTTAAAAAATGGGAAACACTACACGGTACTGAATACAGATAAAATTACAGGTGTTGTCAGCATTGATAAATATGATTATAGTACCTTGGAGAAGTTAGAAACTGTGGTCTCTTCTCAGGAGATACCTTCAAAAGCAGCGTTTAGTTCATATTCCTTTAGCACAGACGAGTCCAAAGTATTACTGGCTACAGAAGAGGTACCAATATACAGGCGTTCCAAAGTGGGGATCTATTATATTTATGATCTTATCACTAAAGATATAATTCAAATTGCAGATACCTGGATTCAGGAACCCACCTTTTCACCGAATGGGGATAAAGTAGTCTTCGCAAATAATAACAATTTATATCTTTTTAATATAGCCGACGGTAACATAGTAAGAATAACTTCGGATGGGGAAAAGAATAGTATTATTAATGGAATAGCAGATTGGGTGTATGAAGAGGAATTTAGTATTGTCCGGGCATTTGAATGGAACTCGGACGGTACAAAAATTGTGTTTTTGAGATTTGACGAGACCGATGTTCCCGAATTTGCTATGGATGTTTATGGTACTGATTTATATCCTTTTCAATATATCTTCAAGTACCCTAAAGCCGGTGAAAATAATTCAGTTGTTACCTTACATTCCTATGATGTTGAATCAAAGAATATTTCAAATATTTCACTCCCGGACTCCTATTATATACCCAGGATAACCCGAATGAACAATTCAAATCATATAAGTGTTCAAACGTTAAACAGGCACCAGAATAATTTGAATTTATATGCTGTAGACCTTCAAAACAGTACAGCATCTCTTTTGCTCCGTGAAAAGGACCAGGCATATGTGGATGTTACTGATAACCTCACTTTTCTACCTGATGACAGCTTCATCTGGACGAGCGAAAAGGATGGGTATAACCATATTTATCTGCATTCCAAAAGCGGGGAATTAATGAACCAGATTACCAGTGGCGATTGGGAAGTGACCAATTACTATGGATATGATCCAAACAAAGAAAGAATTTATTACCAATCAACGGAAAATGGATCAATAAACAGAGATGTCTATGGTATTGATATTAACGCAAAGAATAAGAAGCGCTTGTCTTCCAACAAAGGGACCAATTCTGCCAAGTTTAGTGCGGATTTTACTTATTTCATAAATGAGTTTTCCAACTCCACTACACCTAACCAATTTACACTGCACAAGGCTAAATCGGGGGACAAATTAAAAGATATCCTGGATAATAAGAAGCTTGCGAACAAACTGTCGGGATATGAGATGAGTCCAAAGGAATTTTCTACGATATCGGTCAACGGTAATAAATTGAATATGTGGATGGTAAAGCCAAAAGATTTTGATCCTTCCAAAAAATATCCTTTATTGATGTTTCAGTATAGCGGGCCGGGCTCTCAACAAGTAGCCAATTCCTGGATGAGCTCGAGGGATTATTGGCACCAGATTCTGGCTTCAGAAGGATACATTATAGCTTGTGTGGATGGCAGAGGCACTGGCTTTAAAGGTCGTGATTTTAAGAAAGTGACTTACTTGAATTTGGTGAAATACGAAACTGAGGATCAAATTGCAGCGGCCAAAAAATTAAGTGAAAATTTATTTATAGACCCTGATAGAACAGGGATTTGGGGCTGGAGTTTTGGCGGTCATATGTCTACAAACTGCTTGCTCAAAGGCAGCGATACCTTTGAAATGGCTATTGCAGTTGCACCAGTTACCAGTTGGCGTTTTTATGACACCATTTATACAGAACGATTTATGAGAACCCCGGCTGAAAATCCCGGAGGTTATGATGAGAATTCACCTTTTAATTACCCCGAATTATTAAAGGGAGATTATTTGTTGATACATGGTTCCGGTGATGATAATGTACATGTACAGAATAGCATGAGAATGATAGAAGCCCTTGTACAGGCCAATAAGCAATTTGACTGGGCAATTTATCCCGACAAGAACCACGGAATTTATGGCGGAAATACCAGCCTGCATTTATATACTAAAATGACCAATTTCATAAAAAACAATCTATAAGTAACTAAAACAAGCCATGGATAAAACAAAAAAACCAGTTCACCAGAGAGAACTCTTTGGACACCCTGCCGGACTCTATATACTTTTTTTGACTGAAATGTGGGAACGTTTCTCATATTACGGAATGCGTGGCATCCTGGTGTTATACCTGACTGCGCAAACAAGGGGTGACAACCCCGGACTGGGCTGGTTAGACGGAGAAGCATTGTCCTTATATGGATGGTACACCATGTTGGTCTATGTGGCTTCAATTCCGGGAGGTATTATAGCAGATAAGATAATAGGACAAAAAAGAGCAGTTATGATAGGCGGCTTTTTACTGGTTGCCGGTCATGGTATTTTATCTATAGAACTCATGTGGGCCTTTTACTCTGGCTTGGGACTTATCATCGCCGGGGTAGGAATGCTTAAACCCAACATATCTACACTGGTTGGTGGCTTGTACCGACAAGGAGACGAACGCCGGGATAAGGGATTTTCAATTTTTTATATTGGTATAAATACCGGTGCAGCCCTGGCAGCCCTTGTCGTAGCTTGGGTAGCCGACATGTGGGGTTGGCATGCAGGATTTGGTCTGGCCGCAATTGGGATGGTCCTGGGTCAGGTAATCTATCTTTCCGGGCAAAAATACCTTGTTACTGTAGGGAATAAACCCAAAGAAAAGGAGGTGAATAGTGAGGATGTGTCTATAAAGGATATTTTTATGCAACAATTTAGCACCCGTATTCCGCTAACTATTACCTTGTTTTTGGCGGTGGCTTCCAGTGTTGTAGCATGGAATTTTATTGAAGACCAAAGGCTGGCCTATATAATTTTCTTTATTTTCCTGTCTGTTGTAGTAGGTATGATGTTCACCATATATCAGGACCTTCATACTCAAATAGAAAAGGACCGTTATTTAGTATTGCTGCTTTCATTTATTATTGTAATTGTCTTCTGGGGAGCTTTTGAACAGGCAGGTGGTCTAATGAATTTGTATGCTGAGAATAGGACAGACCGCTTCTTATTTGGTTATCAAATTCCAGCAGCGGCTTTCCAGTTTTTTAATCCTTTTTATATAATTGTATTTGCGGTACCTGTAGCAAATTTCTGGATGTGGTGGAAGCACAGAGGAAAAGAAGCCTCTTCCCTTTTTAAAATGGCGAATGGAGTTATCATCATGGGCTTAGGATTCGTTTTTATGGTATTTGCTTCTATGCAGTATGAAACTTTAGGTAAGTCTGCCCTTTATTGGTTGGCGCTGGCCTATCTTTTTCATACAATAGGAGAATTATGTGCATCACCTGTTGCACTCTCTTTTATAACAAAACTGGCACCGATTAGATATGGTGCCCTTATGATGGGTGTTTATTTTGCTGCCACGGGGTTGGGGAATAAAGTAGCCGGATTAATTGGGGAATCGGCCTCTGAAGCCGGGGAGCTAAATATCTTTGCCGGAATTACCATCTTTTGTGTGGCCTTTGGGCTTCTCGTGATCGCTATCTTAAAACCTTTGAAAAGGTTAACGCATGGCGCTGAAGAGGATGAACGGGCAATGACTAGTTAAGGATCTGTTTTTAAGAGATTTATCATATATACTGTTAACAAACCAAACCAAAATAAATGAATACTGATATCGAGAATCTGTTTAAGGATAAGGTCTTAGGCCATCCGGCAGGATTAATGGTCTTATTTTTTACGGAAATGTGGGAACGCTTTTCATTTTATGGAATGCGTATTCTTTTAATTCTTTTTTTAACTGCACCGTTTGCCAGTGATAATCCGGGTTGGGATTGGCCACGTGAACATGCCCTGGCACTTATAGGTACCTATGCTTCTCTACTATATTTAACCCCAATTATAGGAGGTTATATTGCCGATAAACTTACGGGATATCGATTAGCTGTTGTAATAGGTTGTGCTATTATGACTCTGGGTCATGCTTTTATGGCATTGGAAACTACGACTACTTTTTATCTGGGTCTTGCTTTTTTAGTTATCGGAACCGGTTTTTTTAAACCCAATATTACTTCTATTATTTCCGAAATGTATAAAGGTAAAGAATCCAAAAAAGATGGGGCCTATACTATTTTTTATATGGGTGTAAATGCCGGAGCTTTTTTTGGGATGATGCTATGCGGGTATTTAGCGGAAAATTTTGGCTGGTCCTGGGGCTTTGGTCTGGCAGGTATTTTTATGTTTTTAGGAATGATGCAATTTTTACTAGCTAAAAAACTTTTTGGCGATGTTGGCGGTAAACCAAGTAAAATTTACGAAGTAGAATTGCCGCAAAACATTAATGAAGAGTCTCCTAAACCCATTGAAGAGGAGGAGGCGACGGAAAAATTAAATCCGTTTTTAACTCTTGACTATATACTAATCGTTCTTTCCGCTATTGGCGGATTACTTTACCTTTTTAACGACCCAATTGAGAAGATAAGTGGTGAGAATTTATTGCCTTTTGAAGTTATGGGTTTATCAGGTTCCAATTTTATTGTCCTCTTCGCTCTGGTTTTGTTTCTTATACTATTGGTTTCAAGGATTTCGAGGTATATTCCTTTAGTGAGAGACAGGATTATTGCAGTTGTTTTCTTTGGGATTTTTACTGTAATTTTCTTTGCAGCTTTTGAACAGGCACTGGGTTCTATGACCTTGTTCGCAAGGGACTATACCAATAGAAATTTGGTGGGATCAGCAGCCATGATTTTCAAAGTTGTGGATGCCCTGCTTACAACTGTACCCCTCTTGATTATTACCTGGGTTTTATATCTCTTGTTTAAAAAAACGTATTCCAGAATTGCTTTATCAAATATTGTTTTGGCGCTGGCATTCGTCGGAATTTGGGGATTGGTTGTTTATAGGTTGTTTGATAAATTTTCACAAGAGGGAAACCAGATCGACGCATCTTGGTTTGGAATTTTAAACTCCTTTTTTATAATTACGTTAGCCCCATTATTTTCAAGGTGGTGGGAGAGTAAATATAATCCTAGTGCTGCCATGAAATATGGTTTGGGATTAATACTTCTGGGCCTTGGATTTGCAATTTTGTCGTATGGTTCTGCCGGCGTTGTACAGGGGTCAAAAACCGCTTCAGTAAGTATGATTTTTCTTATTCTGGCCTATTTGCTTCATACCATGGGAGAATTATGTCTTTCACCGGTTGGACTGTCTTATCTGAGTAAACTGGTCCCGGCCAGAATGATTGGCTTTATGTTTGGCATTTGGTATCTGGCAATAGCTATAGGTCAAAAGACGGCAGGTACTATGGGCGGAATGATAGATAAAATTTCAGAACAATATTCTTTAAGCACATTCTTTCTGATGTTTACCCTGGTGCCCATTGCTTTTGGTGTTATTTCTATAGTTCTAAACCCGGTTTTAAAAAGACTTATGCATGGGGTGCGTTAATTTATTTTATTTCTAAAATAAATGCCCCTTTTTGACCAGTATAGTAAAATGGCAACTTTCTGTCTGAACACGATTTTTGCCATCTTTCGATATCACTCCTGTAATTGCTTCCATCGGCAATAATGCTATTAGGTTTAATGGAGTCCAGGAAGCGGTTAAAATTTACTTTGGGTGAATTACTGAGTAAGACATAATCAGTTTTCGGTAGTTTATGGAAGATCATTTCAGAATTATTCAAGATCAATAAACTGTGGTCTTTAATTCGATAGCTATTTTTTAAGGTTTTGTACTCTACTTTTTGGATGTTTTCTTTTACCACAAGATTTTTGATCATGTTTGTCACAGCGGTAGAATCTGAGCAATTAACTTCTGCAGAAATTCCATTCTTATAGAGTAGGGTGGAGGTTCCGGTTTTATGAAAAATGATAAACTTCTGTTCCCTTCTTTTCATTATTGTAGAAGAAATAAGCCACAATTGGATGGCAATAACAGATAAGGCTGTTGCAAGAATGGTTTGAAATTACTTATTCTTGAGACTATATACCACGGTAAAAATTAGAATATAGCTAAGTACGAGCTGCACAAAATCAAACGGAATATCCCTGAAAATAAAGGATTCCTGTTGGGCTACCCATTCAATAAGCTGATTCATCATGCGAATGATTTTATTGTATAGTTCAGACAATCTGTTTGGTAGTAAATCAGTAAGCATAAGGGCTATAACAAGAAAGCCCATTCCCAGGATTAATCCCAAAAATGGTATAATCATAAGATTAGAGATAAAAAACAAACCCGGGAACTGGTGAAAATAAAAAAGGCTTAGCGGTAGTACACCAATTTGTGCAGCTAAGGAAACTGATAATAATTGCCAGCATTTTTTAAGAATAATATTTTCAGGATTCCAGAAGTGCTGCAGCCTGGGGAATAACCAAAAAATGGAAAAAACAGCGGTATAACTCAATTGAAACCCAACTTGAAACAATAGCATTGGATCATAGATCAATAAAATAAAAAACATGGATAAGGCAAGGATATTAAATGTGCTGGTAGGCCGGTTCAGATACAAAGCATATGCTACGAATGAGAACATGCTTACTGCTCTTATCACGGAAGGTGATAAACCGGCTATGAAGGCGTATCCCCATAAAATAGCCACACTAATTATCAAGGCAATTGTCTTTCCCCTGGGTAATCGTTCTAAGGGTTTTAGCAGAAATTTACATAGCAATAATACTATTCCAATATGCAATCCAGAAACAGCCAGGATATGAACTGCGCCAGCGTTCTTATAATTTGTATACACTTCCTCACTTAATTCATGTCGTTGTCCCAAAAGCAGGGCCTTGATAATTCCGAGTTCGTCTTCACCAAAATTAGATTTCTCCAGGCCAGATATAATTTTTTGTCTTAAGGCGGCAGTTAAACCCAATAAAGTTAAAGAAGCATTTTGACCGATTAAATAATCCCGACTGTTTACTTTGACTTGATAGTTAATTCCTAGTTTTTCAAGATAATTATGATAGTTAAATTCATATGGATTTAGAGGCAAACCAATTTCATTAATCGGACTTAGTGTATAGATCTCATCATCTACTTTGAATTTATGGTTTAAAGTGTCTTTTTTAGAAATAAGAAGTATTCTTCCATTTGACGGAATGCCGTCAATCTTAATGACTTTAGCAATATAGCGCTGATTATAGCTATTTGATTTTAGGATTTCATGGATTTTAAGATGTAAATATTGTTCAGTAGGAAGCCTGAAGTTGGCGTAATATTTTGTATTATTTTCAGGTAAACTTAGAGCCACAGCCATCATCCCTATGCAAATTGTGCACAATAAAGAAAGAATACCAAAAGGCAGATTATCCAGAATATTTTTACGAGTCCAGGACATACCCAGTAAAGCTGTGAGTCCACAAGTAAGACTTGTTGCGAACCAAAGGGAAATGGCGTAATGATACCCTATAAGTATTCCTAAAATCAGGAACAGAGTGAGCTTTACCGGAATAAAATCCAATAATTTCATGGAGATTATTTGGTTAATTGTACCAGCTCTTAAAGTAGTGTTGGGTACTGAATGTTAAGTTCAGTCAGGAAAAATTAATTGAAATGTATAATTAGACAAAACAATCCTTATAAAATAATGTAATATACAATCAAAGAACTCTGGTGGCCTTTACAAAGGCATAGTTCCAGAAACCTTCCTGTAAAGAAGAAACAATAACTCCTCTTGAAGAGGTAGCATGAATAAATCTTATATCACGGCCATCTACGGCAACTACAAGTCCTACATGATTAATTTTTTTTCCTCTCTTACTGGTTTTAAAGAATAGAAGATCTCCTTTGGTTACTTTGTTCAATTTAATTTTCTTACCCTCGTCAGCCATTTGAGAGGACACCCGGGGTAAGGGAATATCGTTTTCTCCAAAAGAAACATATAGCAGGCCCGAACAATCCATGCCCTTTTTTGTGGTTCCACCATACTTATATCTTACACCGGAATAAGCCATGGCAGTATTAATAATGAGATCTGCTTTTTCGAGGACGACAACCTCTACTTCAGGTTCAGGAATATTTTCTGATGCTGTTATAGTGTCTTTATCTGCTGCCGCAACAGTAACAGTTCGTTCCTTGCCATAGGTGGTTTTCTTTTTTACAATACCACATCCGGTTAGGAGTATAATGATAAAAAAAACAAAAATCTTTCTGTTCATCCCGGGCTATAAATGATCTTCCAGGAAATAAATTTAAGCATTTTCTATAATAAGTGTAGCAGTTTTATTACTTGCACCTTTTCCACCAAGCTTTTTTTCCAACTTATTATATGACATTAATTGCGCTTCACGAGCAGGGCCATCCAGGATTTTGTTTAACTCCAGCTTCAGATTTTTGGTGGTTAAATCAGCCTGAATCAGTTCTTTTACTACTTCCTTATCCATAATCAAATTAACCAGTGAAATGTAATCCAGGGTAATTATTCGTTTCGCAATCTGATAGGAAATCCAGTTGCCTTTGTAGCAGACAACCTGAGGGACTTTAAATAAAGCGGTTTCCAGGGTAGCAGTACCGCTGGTTACCAGCGCCGCATATGAATGGCTAAGTAATTCGTAAGATTTATTAAAAACAAGGCTTACTGCATAGTTTTTTAAGAATTCTGAATAGAAATCAATATCCAGGCTTGGCGCTCCTGCTATTACAAACTGATATTCTGAAAATGATTTTGTAATCTTTAACATCAGGCCCAGCATTTGCCTGACCTCCTGTTTTCTGCTACCGGGAAGGAGTGCAATAATTGGTTTATGCGAATCCAGATTATGTTCATTTCTAAATTCTTGTTCATTGCCAATATCAATTTGTCCAATCGCATCAATTAATGGATGCCCCACAAAATTTACAGGGTAATTGTGTTTTTTTTCATAGAACTCTTTTTCAAATGGCAGAATCACATACATGGCATCAATATCTCTTTTGATATTTTTGATCCTACCTTCCCTTGAAGCCCATATTTGAGGTGAAATGTAGTAGTTGGTGCGGTATTTATTTTCTTTTGCCCAGCGTGCAATTCTTAAATTAAAGCCCGAATAATCAATAAAAATTATGACATCCGGATTATAAGATTGAATATCATCTTTGCAGAATTTAATATTTTTAAAGATGGTGTTAAGATTAGTAAGAACCTCTGCAAAACCCATGAAAGCCATCTCCTTATAATGCCTCACAAGTGTACCACCGGCTTTTTGCATTTGATCACCACCCCAACAACGAATTTGGGCATTGGTATCTTTAGCAAGAATTGCTTTAATAAGATTTGATCCATGCAAATCACCGGAAGCTTCACCGGCGATGATATAATACTTCATTTTAGAAAATCTTATAATAGAGAATAACCAAAGCAGTTAGTAGCGTGGCGATCAATACCCCCTTTGCTCTTTGATCCCTTCTAATTTTTAGAAAGCCAAAAAAGGCGATCAGATTTAAAATTGCGCCCAAGGCTAATAAACTACCAATATGTCCCTGCTGAATTGCTGCATTGAATGTTTCTGTAATCCCAAAATCAGAAAACAAAAGTATGTACAAAAGTGTGCCCGTAACATTGGCAATAATACCTACTGCGAAACCAATTAATATTTCCTTTTTATTATTCATTTAAAGACCAATTGTTTAAATCCTGTATAACATGATGTGCTGTTAAATCAAACTGTGTAGGAACTACCGAAATATAGCCATTACTTAGGGCCCATTCATCCGTGTCTTCACCTTTATCTAGAAGTTCAAATTCACCTGTGAGCCAATAGTAATCTTTACCCATTGGATTAGTTCTTTTATCAAATTTCTCTTTCCAATTGGCTCTAGCCTGGCGGCATACTTTTATTCCTTTTAGACCTTCACTATTTGTTTTTGGGATATTTACGTTGAGAACAACACCTTTTGGAATTCCATTGCTTAGTGCTTCTGCAGCAATTTTTTTAACTGCGTTTTCAGCTGTCTTAAAATCAGCTTCCCATGAATAATCGCATAATGAAAATCCTATGGCAGGGATACCTTCAATTCCTGCTTCTATGGCTGCACTCATTGTTCCTGAGTAGATAACATTTATAGAAGAATTAGAACCGTGATTTATTCCGCTAACGCAGAGATCAGGCTTTCTCCCAAGGATCTCCTGAAGTGCTAATTTTACACAATCGGCAGGAGTTCCACTGCAGCTATACTCTTCAATACCACCATTTTCAAGATCTATGGTGACTTTCTTGGAATAAAGTGTATTATCAAGTGTTATAGCATGTCCCATTCCCGATTGCGGGCTATCCGGTGCCACAACAACAACTTCTCCAATTTCCTTCATGTAACGAACCAAAGCTCTTAAACCTGGAGCCGTTATTCCATCATCATTGGTTACCAGAATAAGGGGTTTTTGCATACTGTATACTTTATGCGGTAAAAATACGTTTTTAATATGTTATTATGGCGAGCTAATGGAGGCCCTGTTCAAAAACAATAGTTATGGCAAGTTACTGAACATGATTCCTCATTACCGAAAAATCAAACACAACTAGTTGATTATTAAAGCTTGTTGGAAACAAATTCTAATAGTGTTTAACAAAAAATTAATGCTACTAGCTTGCAAAGTGGCATGGTTTTTTCAGTATCTTAGGGGATTCGTTGGCTTTGTCAACTTTTTGTAATTAATTAAAGTTTATTATTAAGTGGGTTAATTTATGACCACACCTAAAAAAAAATACATGAAAAGAAACCTCATACTTGGATTTTTGGTGATACTTATTGCGGTTGCATCATGCAGTTTTACCAATAAGTCGTTTGAAAATGATGATAAGGATAAATTACTCTTAGATCTTATTACTTATATCTTAGAACGTGGACACTATGAGCCAAAGGAGATTAATGATGATTTCTCGGCCAGTGTTTTTGAAGACTTTATCGATGTGATTGATCCAACGAAAAGGTATTTTCTGGAGGAAGATATTTTGGAGTTTGAGAAATACAAATTTCAAATAGATGATCAGATAAGAAATACAGATATCTCCTTCTTTAATATGGTTTATACCAGATTCATGGAGCGAATGGATAATGCCAAATCTCTTTATGCTGAGGTTTTAAGTGATCCTTTCGACTATTCAATAGAAGAATCCATTAATATAGATTACAAAGAACAGTCATTTGCGGGAACCAGAAATGAACTCAAAGAACGTTGGAGGAAACAACTCAAATATGCTACGATTGGAACTTATGACTCCAAGTTTAAAGAACAGGAACAAAATAAGAAGGATGATTCTGATACCGAAAGTAAATCGGTTTCACAAATGGAATCAGAGGCCAGAGAATCTACTAAAAGGACTTTGGATGAATATTTCGACTTTGTAGACGACCTCAAGCGCGAAGACTGGTTTGTATATTATATCAATACAATTGTTGATGAGTTTGACCCTCATACCTATTACTTCGCTCCAGAGGATAAGGATAAATTTGATATTAGCATGTCCGGTAAATTTGAAGGCATTGGGGCAAGATTGCAGAAAAAACCGGAGGGAGCAAAGATTGTTGAGATAATTTCGGGCGGACCTGTCTGGAGAGATCAGCAACTGGAAGTAGGTGATGAAATATTAAAAGTTGGCCAGGACGGAGAATTACCGGTAAATATTGTGGGGATGCGTTTGGACGATGCTATTAAACTAATTAAAGGCCCTAAGGGCACGGTGGTTGATTTAACCGTTAGAAAGGTAGATGGCTCCATAGAAGAAATTTCTATCACAAGAGATGTAGTTGAACTTGAAGAGAGTTATGCTAAATCTGCAACAGTTACAAAAGAGAATCAGAAATACGGGATTATTAACCTTCCTAAATTCTATGTCGATTTTAATGATTATGCTGAAAGAAATGCGGCAACCGATGAGGCCAAGGAAGTTGAACGTTTAAAGAAAGAAGGTGCAGAAGGCCTTATAATAGACCTTAGGGATAATGGAGGCGGATCTCTTAAAACCGTGGTGGAGATGGCCGGACTTTTTATAAAAGACGGTCCTGTGGTTCAGGTCAGGTCTTCGGGAAAAGACAAGGATGTATATGAAGATAAGGATGAAAGGATTCAATGGGATGGGCCTCTGGTCATTTTGGTGAATGAACTTTCTGCCTCGGCTTCCGAAATATTGGCAGCTGCCATGCAAGACTATAAAAGAGCCGTCGTGATTGGCAGTAAACAGACTTTTGGCAAAGGAACAGTGCAAAATGTGATCCCTTTAGAAAATATTGTTAGAAGTAACGAGCATGGTGACCTTGGGGCTATTAAACTAACAACCCAAAAATTTTATAGGATAAATGGAGGATCAACACAGCTGGAAGGAGTTAAAAGTGATGTTGTTGTTCCGGACAGATACAGCTATATAGACTTAGGGGAAAGAGATCAGCGTAATCCGTTAAACTGGGATAAAATATCACCGGCTGATTATGAGCCCTGGGAAGGTTATATTGATTATGAGTCTACAATTGAGAATAGTGCCAAGCGCATGTCCAAGAATCCTCAGATAGCATTAATTGAAGAAAATGCCCAATGGCTTAAGGAAAAACAGGAAGAAAACGTGGTTTCACTGAATTATGATA
>JABDPH010000043.1 GCA_013042925.1 Eudoraea sp. | reverse complement strand
AATTTTATTCTGTTAATATCAATTTCCCTAACATTCAAGCTACTCATCACTTCCTCAATATTCGAAGTATCCATTTTTGAGGATTGAGCAAATTCTGCAGGAACAATTGCTATTCTGAATACCTGGTTATCGGTATCTCCAGGAGAAAGGGTTCCAAGGTCGAAATCAGATTCTAGAAAGAGAAGTACATCCAGAAACGTAAAGTCATAATTGTATTGAAGTAATCCTTGATTTAAAATTCGGGTTTGTGGTAAAAGTCTCCAGATATCCAAAGGTTCACCATTTCCATCTACATCTACGTCCCAAAGTAGGTAAACGAGGACTACATCCGACTCAAAGACTTCAACGGTCGTCGGAAATTCATAGAATATGGAATAGTCATTTCCGGCATCAAAAGTACCTTCAATCTCAAGGACCTGTCCTAAAATATTAACCCCGTCTACGCCGTCTACTCCATCAAAACCCGGGGGTCCTGGAGGTCCTACAGGCCCTTCACAAGACAAAATAAATAAGCTTAAAAATGCGCTAAATACTAGTGTAATATTTTTCATAATGGTAATTTTTTAATGATTAATATTTTAAGTCTGTCTTTATTTTTTTTCAATTTTTACACACTGTCTTAACCAAGGAAACAAAAAGCGTTCCAAAAATGGAACAAGGGGTTATATTGTGACTTAATTCGTTAAAAATTGGGGCTTGTAGGGGATGTATTTCAGATTATTTCCTATTTTTAGCAAAAACCCAACTAACTAAATATTATGTTAAGACAACAACGTGTTGTAATTGAAAATATTACTCCCCAGCTTCACTGTGGAGCTTTTTTTATTAAACGGGTCGTTGGAGAATCTGTTATCGTATATGCCGACGTTATAGGCGATGGACATGATATAATTCAGGCAGAACTTCAATACAAACATTCAAACGAAAAATCTTTTAAAACGACACGAATGGAACATCTGGGAGACGATGTCCACAGGGTTTCTTTTAAGGTACTTAAGCAGGGCTTTTATATTTACAGAATTTCGGCTTGGGTAGATCATGCTCAAAACTGGCAGCACGGTATTAAAGCTAAGTTAAAAGATGATCAGCACGTGAACAGTGAACTTTTGGACGGAGTACAATATTTGAAGACTTTGCTTAAAAAGATAAGTGCTACCGATAAAGCGTATGTAAATGATTTAATTAAATCTTTTCAAAACGAAGAATTATATGATGCTGCGGTTAAAGAAGCGGTTTCAGATAAATTACATAAATTATTTGTTGCATATCCAAATCGTTTTGTGGCCAATACAAGTGAGGATCTTAAAGTTTATGTAGACAGGCTTAAAGCAAATTTTAGTACCTGGTACGAATTTTTCCCAAGATCATCTTCTCCTGTAGACGGCAAGCATGGTACGTTTAAGGATTGCGAACGCTTGCTGCCCAAAATAGCAGGGATGGGTTTTGATGTCCTTTATTTCCCTCCAATACACCCTATTGGTGAAGTTAACAGAAAAGGCAAAAACAATACTACAAATGCCCAGGAGGACGATTCAGGGGTGCCATGGGCAATAGGTTCAAAGCTCGGGGGACATAAGGAAATACATCCGGAATTAGGAACGGAGGAAGACCTTAAAAGTCTTATAGAAAAGGCTAAAGAATTGAATTTGGAGATTGCATTGGATTTGGCGTTTCAGGCAGCTCCGGATCACCCGTATATATCAAGTAACCCCGAATGGTTCAGAAAAAGACCGGACGGCACAATGCAGTATGCCGAGAATCCGCCAAAGAAATATCAGGATATTGTAAACTTCTACTTTGAATCGCCTGCATATAAGGAGCTCTGGGAAGAACTTTTGTCGGTTACGCTAAAATGGGTTGGACTCGGTATACAAATATTTCGCGTAGACAATCCTCATACAAAACCTTATTATTTCTGGAATTGGCTAATAGCCGAAGTTAAAAAGAAACATCCCGATGTTCTTTTTTTAGCAGAAGCCTTTTCCAGACCTAAGGTAATGCAGCAACTGGCCAAGCAGGGATTTTCACAGTCATATACCTATTTTACGTGGCGGGTACACAAGCAAGAAATTATTGAATATATGCTGGAGCTCACCCAATCAGAAATGAAGGAGTATTACCGTCCAAATTTTTGGCCTAATACACCGGATATTAACCCTTACCATCTGCAAGGTGCAAATGAAGCCATGCATATTGCTCGCTATGCGCTGGCGGCAACGCTATCTGGTAATATTGGCATTTATGGGCCAGTATTTGAATATATGATTTCTGAGGCGATGCCTGGTAAAGAAGAATATTTGCATTCAGAAAAATATGAAGTGAAATTTTGGGATTGGTCTATTGAAAATAAATTAACACTTATAATTACTCGGTTAAACCAGGCAAGGAAAAACCATGAAGCATTGCAACAAACCAACAATATCAGGTTTTGCCATATAGAGAATCACCAGCTTATAGCGTTTTATAAATGGAACGAAGATAAATCGGATCAAGTTTTAGTAGTTATTAACCTGGACTCTCACTATTCGCAGCGAGGAATGCTTCAGCTTCCTTTGAGCGATTTATCCGTTGATATTAGTCAGGGGATAACCATGCATGACCTAGTCACAGACAATAGTTATCTTTGGTATGATGAGTGGAATTTTGTAGAATTGCATCCTGCGTTGCCATTTCATCTGTTTCATATTAAAAAA
>JABDPH010000457.1 GCA_013042925.1 Eudoraea sp. | reverse complement strand
CTACTTTAAGAATTAAATCTTTATTGGTTAGCCAGGGAGCCGAATTACCATAACTCTTTTCAAATTTTCTTTGAAGACCTTTCATATGAGTTTTCATAGACTCTTCTGCTAAAATCTGCATTTTATAATCGAGGGTTGTATAAATTTTGAGTCCTGAAGTATAAATATTGTAAGAATTTCCCTGATCATTTTGCTTTTTACACCAGCTTACAACTCGTTTCCGAACCTCTTCCCTAAAATATGGAGCCAAGCCACTGTTATGATCATAATCCGTATAATTTAAGTTCAACGGCAGCGTCATAAGGCTGTCTTTTTCAACTGTTTTAATAAAATCATTTTCCGCCATGGCATTCAATACCAGATTCCTTCTCTGTAAACTTTTTTTAGGGAATACCCTTGGATTATATGTGTATGTGGCTTTAAGCATTCCAACAAGAACGGCTGATTCCTCAATACGGAGTTTGTTAGCTCCTTTGCCAAAGAATTTTATGGACGCGCTTTCTATGCCAAAAGTATTGTCACCAAAAGAAACTGTATTTAGATATTGCTCCAAAACCTCTTCCTTGCTATATATTTTTTCAAGTCTGGAAGCTATTATCATTTCTTTGATTTTATCAATAGCCAAAAAAAATGTTCCATTTTTGGTTCTTGGATAAAGATTTTTAACCAATTGTTGGCTTAAAGTGCTGCCACCTCCCGACGCTTCATTTTGTAATAAAATTGTTTTAAACGCAACTCGGAACAAACTTTTATAATCTACACCGGAATGATCATAAAAACGTTCATCTTCAATTGCGATTAGAGCATTTATTAAATGGTTTGGTATGTTTTTATAAAGTATGGGCTGTCTGTCATTCAGGTAAAATTTACCAATGAGAACACTGTCTGCTGTGTATAACTCCGAAGCCCTTGGATGTTGAATTTCTGCTAATGATTTCTTGTCCGGAAGTTCTCCCCAAACTCCAAAATAAATACTCAATACAAAAATTGCTGTTATCCCAATGACCAGGGAGGCTATTATAAGCGAATACCGTAAAAGCGGAGATTTTACCCGTTTAAAAATCACTTTGATAAAATTTAGGTGCAAGATGACATTTATTAATGAAAATAAACCATGCCTTAACAATACATTAATGCCTATTCTTTAATTTTGAAAAAAATTAGTTATGAGAAGCATAATTTTATTACTTTTTTTAAGTGTCCATTTGGTAATGGGTAATTCAAATTTCTGGGCAAAAACGGGGCATCGGGTTGTTGGGGAAGTAGCTCAGGGTCATTTGAACAGAAAAACCAAACGGGCAGTTTCAAAATTGCTAAACGGGCATAGTCTGGCAGCAGTTTCGAATTATGCAGATGCAATTAAGTCGGATAGGGCCTTTAAAAATTTCTCAGCCTGGCATTACGTAAATATACCTTCGGGCAAGAAATATTCAGAGATAGAACCAAGTCCTAATGGCGATTTAGTAACGGGAATTCAAAAATGTATTGAAATACTAAAGAATGAAAGCAGTACTGAAGAAGACAAAGTATTTTATTTAAAAATGCTGATTCATTTAATTGGTGATTTACATCAACCTTTACATGCCGGGCGTAAAGAAGATAAAGGTGGAAATGATATTCAGCTGCAGTGGTTTGGAAAAGGGAGTAATTTGCATCGGGTTTGGGACTCACATATGATTGACGATTATGGGATGAGTTATAGCGAACTTTCTAGAGAATTACCATCTCTTGGAAAAGAACAGATCAGAGATATAAAAAAAGGGACCATTCTGGATTGGGTAGCGGAATCGCAGGAATTGGCCGACGAAATTTACAACTCAGTAGAGAAAGGTGAAAAGTTGAGGTACTCTTATAGCTATAAATATTGGGACATGGTGGAGAAACAATTGCAAAAAGGGGGGTTGCGTTTGGCCAGAGTGTTAAATGATATTTTTAGTTAAACGGGTATAAATAAAATGATTAGAATGCCATTTGTCTAATAAATAGGGGGTATGGCGATGCTTCATGTCTTTTCATTATTATTTTAAGTTATTTTTATAAGGTTGTATATGAGGAAATTAACATGGTATACCAAAGTGTTAAAGATAGTATGCAGCACCAAAACAAAAGGTATAAAAAAATCGACTTCTAGAAGTCGATTTTTTTATTATGTGATAACCCTGAAAGTGAGGTTAATTCTTTCTCCTATAGGCTTCTTAGTTTTGGCTATTTGATGATGCCAGAAATGTTGTGTTTCTCCACTCATAAGAAGCAGGCTTCCATGTTCAAGAAGGATTTTGTGCTTTAAATGCTTTAATTTCTTGTGCCTCAGATGAAAATAGCGCTCGTGCCCCAGTGAAACAGAAGCAATTACCGGATTCTTACCCAATTCCTTTTCATCATCTGAATGCCACCCATTACTGTCTTTGCCGTCTCTATAAAGATTTAGAAGACAAGTCGTAAATTCAACATCAGTCAGGCTCGATATTTTTTCCCTGACATCTAATAAGGTTTCATTGAATGGCAGAGGATTCATAAGAATACCCGAATATGAATAAGAGCGATTATTATTTCCAAATAAGGCCGTTAACCTGGGCTGTGGATATATCTTACCATAAACTCTTATTTCATCCTGGCGCCAGGGTACCGAAGATTTAAGCATATCAAAATAGGCACTGGCCTTCTCACGATCTAGAAAATCGGAGAAATAAGTAATATCACTATCCCGGAGCTGCAGTTTCAACAATTTTCGCAGTTTTTTCTGTTATTGGACTACCTTTTTTAACCTGTTTCTAAATTCCGAAGGACTTTGACCGGTAAATCCCTTAAATGATTTATTAAAATGTGAAAAATTATTAAAACCACTTTCATAACAAACGTCAGTAATGCTCATAGGTTGTTCAGCAAGCAGTTTTGATGCGTGCACCAGGCGATATTCATTTACAAATTGAATAAAGGTCTTATTGGTAATTTTTTTGAAGTACCTACAAAAAGAAGGAACTGTCATTCCTGCTTTATCTGCAATTTCGGCAAGGGTTACCTCTTCTTTAAAATTATTTCTTACATGATTAAAAACGATATTTATTCGGTCGTTATCCTCAATATCTGTTTTAAAAGAAAATCCCTCTGCATTCAATACTTTAAAATCCTTGGAATTTCCCAGCTCATTCAATACGGACAAAATGGATAATAACTGTTCAAAATCTGATTCATTCTTAAGGTTTTCCAATTGTTCACCTACAATATTTTTGGTTTCACCAAAGAAAGCAACACCACCTCTCGCTATTTCAAACAAAGTCCGGGTTTGCTTCATCTCGGGAATATTAAAAAAAGAATCGCCTAAAAAGTCTTCCTTCATTTGTATTACAATCTCACTTTTATTTCCTGTAAACTTATCCGTGAACCCACAATGAGGCAAATTACTTCCAATTAAAATTAAGTCACCATCCGTATAGCAGGAAACATGACTTCCAATCTGCCGTTTCCCCGCTCCTCCGTTAACATAAACCAATTCTATTTCGGGATGATAATGCCAAAGATTGTCTTTGTTGTGTTTAGTAGAATCAAATTTTTGATAGGTAAATGAATGCCCGAAATTCGGGGCAATGGCTTCAAAAGCCGGTTTTAACTTTTTCATTTCTTTTATGATTGATAATGTAAAATTACTCAACCGCTATTTTTAAGATTGTTGCAAAATTACCTAAAATATGTGGAATATTACCCTATATACTTTAATACACATAAAGTTGAGTTAAAATAGGATATAAATTTGAAAATCTTGTTGTAGTTGGGGTTAATTCCCGGGGGTAAGTTTGCACTGTAAATTATTCATTAACTCTAAAACGAAATGTTATGAAATTAAATTTGAAATTTACCGCAATGATTGCCTTAATGCTTACTACAGTAGTTGGCATGGCAAGAGAACCTAAATTAAGCTTAATAACAAATGGTGAATCCAAAAGCTTAGTTGTAGAATTAGACACGCAACACGACAAGACCTTTCTTAAGATAATAGATGAAGATCAAAACATCATATTTTCTGAGAAAGTTTCAGAAACTTCTTATACCAAGAAATTTGATCTGAATGAACTTGAAAGTGGTTCTTATTACTTTGAAGTAGATGATGCCTTAAGGACGTTGGTCTACCCTATAAGTGTTGAGAACAAAGAGGTAAAAATTCTGAAAAGAATTGAAAACACAAAGCCTGTATTCCGCCTAAAGGGAGATAGACTCTTTCTTAATTTACTTAATCTGGAGGGTAAAGATGTGCAAATCAAAGTTTTTGACAGTAATAACCGCACTTTATACAAAGAGGTAATTGAGAACGAAACAGTAATAACAAAAGCCTTTAACTTCGAATCGGCCTACGAAGACCAGTACACTGTAGTAGTGAAAGAAGGTAAAAATATCTACTATGAAGATATAGTAGTTAATTAGTAGATTGTTTAGTTTGGTTTTAAAGGGGCTTTTTAGCCCCTTTTTTTATAAGTATTTTTTTAGTCCAACTCTTTTGTTTTCCGGTAGAGCCATATTTTCTAAGGCTAGCTTTACGAGTTTTTTATCTTTCTTCTTTGCATAAAGCAATTGAAAAAATTGATAGACAGTTAATAAATTATCCGAAGGTTTAATAAGTTTAAGTTCATCTTCCGGAGATACTTTGCCTTCTTCAAGTATTCTTAAATACATCCCGGGGTAACCATGATCAATAAATTCTTTTAAAATCTGCTGTGTCCCAAACCTAATGCCTAATTTAAAACAAGGCTCCCTTGGCTGAGTTATCTGCACTAATGCCGAACCAATTTTATAGATATCACCTATTCTAATTTGGGTTTCATCCATGTCACTAATGCTCAGGTTTTCTCCGAACATTCCCCAATTCCAATCCAGATTAGGATAGCGTTTTTCCCAATAAGGGTAGTGCTTCGCGGAAAAGAGATAACAAGCTTTGTAAATCCCGCCATGAACTTTGCGGTTTGCTATAGCATCATTTGCTACTGTTTCTTTTTCCAGCAATAAAGCGGAATTCGTAGGGTATTTATAAATACCTGTATGGAGTTCCTTTCCATTCCAGGTTATTGGGGTTAATTTTCCAATATTAGTAGATAATACGCGCATGTTTTGAAGATAACAAGCCTATATATTAAATACAAATCAACACCTTTGATTTGTTTAAAGGATACGGAGAATGGGCAAAGATCATTGGTTTGTACGTAATCTAGATGATAAGAATGAAGCCTATGATCTTGGTTTTAGTTCAAATACCATAAATTTTAAATCTCCAAGACTCATATTCTCAAAATCAATAATAACCTCACCTTGCTTTTCAATGCTATAATAGTAAACATCACCTTTTTTGAACTGACCAAATTTTATTTTTCCATCGCCTAAGTGAAAAACGCCAAAACCGTCTGTCATAAAAGTATAGCTAAAATCATTGGTTATTTTTCGAAAAGGGAGTCTTTCCTTTGGTTTTAAAATAATATTGTATAATCTGAATTCTTCATTTTCATATATAGGAGAATGGCCCAATGATTCAGCGAATTGTTCAGATCTCAATTCATTCAATCTGGTGACTTCCCAACTTTCAAAGTTTCCTTCCGGACTTAACTCTATTAAATTCATGAACATTTTTTTATAAATCTGTATTAAAGAATCAAAAAAAATAGGGCCAATTAATTGACCCTATAGGGAACTACCTAAATTCAACATATAGTAATACACTTTCTTAACTACTTGAACATTAGACATTCATGCACAATTGATGAATTCAGTGTACAAAGATTGGCAAAAGACTTGTTTTACCTTTAAAATTTCATGCTGAAGCAGTATTGATTTCAGAATTATAAACTGAAAAAAGGAAGCAATTGATTTTAGAGATTAAAAATCCAACTTTAAGCGTATTTTTTTTGCGCTAGCTTTTTGA
>JABDPH010000454.1 GCA_013042925.1 Eudoraea sp. | reverse complement strand
GTACTTTTACTTCTTCCGCTATGATCTCATCAGAAACACTCTCCTTGGTGTGCTCATCAGAGAGCATATCCTGAACAAATACGCCAAAGGTGCGAGAAGTGTTTACTATACCTCCCCAGATTTTCCTGGCTTCCCATATGCGTCCGTACACAGCGTTATTTTGAAATCCAATGACAAATGCAACCGCTGTACCTATTAAGGCCATAGGTGTCCAGGGAATTCTTAGCCAATTCAGATCCAGAAAATAATAGGCGCAAACCCAAATAATAATTATGAAAATGAACCAAAACGTTTCAAAACGTGTCCATTTCACCATGTCCATTATACGATATACTCTGCCTATATACATGCTTAATGCGGATTTTTAAATTTATTTCTTCTAAATAGAAGCAATACTTAGTTCTTAAACAAATTTATACTTTTACTTTCAGTTAATAGTTTTATTCAATCGCCGTATGACATTTTGCCAATATGAATAGCTTGCGGTTCTATTTTATAATGTTTTAAGACTCTCATTGCCCTTAGTGTATTCCACCTACCCGGTTTACCGGCTTGTTCCATTTTAAAGTGTACTTTTCCGGGATGAGCAGCATTTAGGTTCCAGGTTCCATACTTGTTTCTTTTACTCAGAAGTACACCAACAGCTTGTTCCATTCTGTTGTCCCATTTGCAGCCGGCGTAACTAAAATAGTCCATTGCCCTCAGTATATCAAACCTCCACCTGCATGGATAGGGCATCTTTAAAAAGTCTTTATTAATAATCTCCCCGGTTCGGTCAGATATGAAGAACTGATGCATAAGGATAAATTCCTCTCCACTTTCTTTGGCACCTTGTATATCTTTCTTCCTATAAGTGGTTCCGGATTTTTGAAACTCATACAATCCTTCGAGTACTGAAATGGTAGAGTGCAAAGAACTGTGTTTTGCTCCGCTTCTGGTTGTTCTACAATTAAAACCCCCATCTGGCATTATCTCATGCATAATACTATCTACAATAGAATGCAGTTTTTTTTCTTCGGTTTTAAAGTATGAAGCATAATTCAGAAACATACCGTTTACACAAACATCACTATATCTGGATGTTGAAGGTCCCAATTTAATTCCTCCATCAATGGCTTTGCCGGAATTCAGCGTTAGCTCAATTGTCTTTTTAATACTCGTATTATCAGGGTTGATATTCAAATTCCGAAGGTCGAGCAATGTGTAATGAGTAGAAATCCATTTGGGCTGATAAAATCTCTCTCCCCAATGGCCATTTGGATTTCGTTTCTCTAAAATTTGCCTTCCCCAACCTTCGCTGGCAATTCTGTCCTGCAGGTCCTTTCTTTCATTGCCTAACAAATCCCTGTGAACCTGATATTGAATTGAAACATCGCCTTCCAGCAACCATGCTATGATTTGTGGTTTGTTCATTTGAATTAAAAGCTACAGCCTCGTATGTGATTAGCAATATTATTTGGAGGGCATTTACAAATATTCATCGTTGATGCTATTTTCTTTTCATTTATATCGGTCCAGATTGAATTAAAAATTGGCTAAACCTTTTTCAGAACATTTTTACCGGTAATTGCCATGGTAGTCAAAACTCCCGAAAACAAAGCTCCTCCTACTCCCGCCGTTACGATATCCTGACCTGTAAGATAAAAGTCTTTGATTGGTGTCCTGGGAATTAAAAAAGCTTGTCTGAACCTGGAGGGACTGTGATCTAAACCGTAAATTTCTCCCTTAGTATAATTAACAAAATGCTTAGTGCTAAGCGGGGTAGAAAGTTCATAGCAATTCACTTTTCCTTCAACCTGTGGAAGTTGTTTGTATAGTTCCTTCAATAACCTTTGAGCAAGCTCCTCTTTTATTGATTCATATTCCTTTCCCCTTTTTTTCCAAGGGGTATCAGACCATTTTTCAAATATCTCGTATGGGATCAATGTAATGATATCAATTGTGCTTTTCCCGGGGTACCGAATAGACCAGTCAGGATCTTTGGCGGAAGGGAATGATATATAAACGACCGGAAATGGTTGTGTCAAATCCTTTAAATATCTTTCAACACAGGTATCATGATCGCCTTCGGGTGGATATATCCAATAATTTGTTTTTGGTAGTTGAAGTTCTTCAGGGGAGCCCTCCAATCCAACATACAAGCTGGCATGTGCCACTGATGGATTTACTTTTTGTAATTGTTCTTTGAGCTGATGTTTTTTAACTGATTCAGAAGGCAATAATTTATTATAAGTGGTCATTATACCCGCATTACTAACGATGTTTTTGGCCTTAATTATTTTTCCATCTGTCATCCGAACCCCATTAGCCCTATTATTTTCAATGAGAACTTCGGCTACTTCTGCGTTAATAAGTATTGTCCCGCCGGAAGCTGCTATTACTGGGGCAACTTTTTTTACAATCTGAGAAGAACCACCAACTGGGAAACTCCCTCCATCAAAATAATGTCTTACGACAGTAGCGTGCATGTAAAAACTGCTTTGTTTGGGAGGTAATCCGTAGTCCCCGTATTGACCAGTAAGCACTTTTATTAAAGTTTCATTCGTAGTCAGAGAACGCAATACCTCATCGGTGGTTTGATCCGCCAATTTGTAAAATGGTGTTTTCAGGAACCTTCCTATTAAAGTGTTCAGAAAGGGAGGAATAGCCTTGCTGATAAAATAGTTCTTACTTGCTTTTACAGTCTTAAAGACTAAATCTACATAGGCGTTTATGGCGTGCTCTTCCTCCGGGAAGTAGGAAATCATTTGTTTCTTAAAGTTTTTGACCCCTTTTACAAAATCAAAGTGCTTATCGCCAATGATAATTCGGTCATAAACTTCTCCCATATCGGCCCACTTCAATTCACCGTTAGTAATATAATCAAACAGTTTGCGCATCATACTGTTCTTCCGTTGTACTTCTCCAATGTAGTGGATACCCACATCCCATTCATAGCCTTTACGTTTAAATACATGGGTAAAACCACCTGCTGTATAATGCCTTTCCAATACCAAGACTTTCTGGCCCTGCTTTGAAAGGATTGCTGCCGTTGAAAGACCACCCATTCCAGAGCCTATTATAATTGTGTCGTAGGTTTCCTTTAATTGTGGTTGTTGTTTATAGGACTGAATCATTTGACTGTTATTTCAATTGGTTTTTACTCATTAATTGCTTGTTCCAGGCAAATTTTAAGCTTTTTTATTTGTTCCATTTGAACTTCACTCCTGTAGAGAGGATAACCTGTATTCAGCCATAAAGATGAAAGAATTTGGTCTAACTCCTGACTACCATATAGCTCCTTAAGTTTATCATAGCGGATCAAATTATTAACGGTGTCCCGTACATTTTGCCAATTGGGATTCACTTCACGAAAAACAACATCCGCGCTCATTAAACCATTTTTTTCCGTAAAAGGCCGAACCATTTCCATTTTTATATTGTTAAAGTCCTCATAGCCTTTTAGCGTCATTTTTTCTTCTTTGATGTAATCATTGAGCGCTGCCCTAACGGTTTCATTTGTGATCATAGGCATTGAATTCAGGTAATTTTCTGTTATTACGGGTATATAATGCCTGGTCAATCGCAGTAAATGATAATTTACGTTTGGATCATAATCCACCAGGCCCCTGCTTTCCTTATAAAGCTGAGCATGCATCTTCTGGTGCTCCTGAAATCTTTCAAAATCAGCAGTTACGTTATCAAGCGCAATGTCAAGATCGAGTAGAATTTTGCTATATATCTTTTTTTCTTTTTTCTGGGCAATCCTGGTTTCATTCCAGTTATTCACCTGCAACGCAATAAGAATACCTATTACAACCAATAGAATCTCCCCTATAGCGTATTTCAGATATTTACTGGTTTTGCCTTGATTCAAAAAGTTTAGGCGAATCTTTCTAAAGATTTTCATGATCTCTTAATTAATTGTTTGGCATAAATGCTGGATTTTTACGCCTTTAATGACTACTGTATTCAGCCTTTAATAGGGGATTACTGAAATTTTTATTCCTTTATTTATGCAACTAATTTAGCAAACAAAAACCGAATAGAAGGTCCATCGGGATTTTCGCCCATAGGCAAGCAGTTACAATTAATTTTGCATAGGGTTTGCAAATCTTTTTAAACCGTAAATTGTATTCCAATCAAGGGACTGCCTAAAAGACTATACATGACCATTGTTATCAATAGTCTGTTCAGAGTCATACTCCCTTTCTCAGGTCCTCTACAGTTTTTTTTACCAATCCAAAATAGAGAATTTGGTGAGTGGCAGATTCTCCTACGGGGCATTGAGCTTCAACCCCAATTTTCAAAGAATCTACAGGCGGCATTGCAGCTAAACGGGCCATTTTAAAATCTTCACCATCAATCGACCAAAACATAGCATAGTTATTCCCTTTACGAACTAACTTGAGCCATACTTCATCCTCATCTGATAGTACAACACCATTTGCGTCATCCGAGACCTGTCGTGTTACCACAGAGACTATACTTTTACCTGTTGCATCAGAATTTTCAAAGGCAAATTTTATCCAATTATGCTCGTCAATGTAGACCATTATTGATGCCGAATTCCATACCGATGAAAAATCTGCTCTTACCAAAGCCTGAGCGACAAAATCTCCACTTATATTTTGGTATAAAAATGGAGCCGTGGAAGTTATAGTGCTGTCTTCCGGGTTATTGAAGAAATCTGTACCCTTTTCGGCAATCACATTTAAAGAGCCATTGTTGATTGTATATGATTTAGGTTCGTTTAGCCATTTGAAATCTCCCAGCTCAGAAGAGGTTACATCGGACAGTAAATTATTGATCGGTAATTTTTTGGAATGAGTAGATAAGGGCTTTTGTTCATTCCTGCAACCTGGAGAAATAACAATAATCAATAATAGTATTAAAATTCTATTCAGCATATTATTGAATTTTTAATATCTTTTTTTATTTGAATTGAATTGATCTAACATGAACTGTTATTCCTTTGTCACCTAAAAAAACAAAGCCCAGGGGTGTCTCAATAATTTTCTTATCTGCGGTCTTAAATTGATCAATGGGTACTTGATATGTTTTCCAGGTTTTAGTTAATGTTATGGCTACTCTGGACTCTTTGCCATCCGGAGGATCGTACTTGTCTTTCATCATTAAAGCGAATTCCTCTCCGCCGTTTTCACCTTTCATTTCCAAAATTACCTTGTTGTATTTTGAAAAATCGAGCTCCGTGACCCTGCCATTTAATCCCTCAATAGTGAAAAATGGTGAGCCCCATTCAAAAGTATTTTCAGGATAGGTCACAACTGCGTAGTCATCCTCAAGCCTTATCCCATCGTAATATTCAGGACTGGATTGTGCGTAGATAAAATCGAAATTTGGCGGTATTTTGCCATTTACCAATAGATTTAACACATCTACATCTTCATATGTGCCAATAATACTGCTAAAACTAATTTTAGATTGCTCACTAAATTTAAGCCTTTGTTTATCGACCATCTCAATATATTTTTCACCCAGAAGTATTTGTAGGTCATATAAATCTATCATATTCGTTTCTTCAAATCCTTTTGCAAAAAGTGTTGTTGTGCTTTCAGTATTCAGAATTTCTAAAAATCGATCAAGTTTTTCTTTCGATTCACTATAATTCCATGGCATCCTAAGAAGATCACTTCCGTTATTTCTAAATTCATTCGACCAAAGCCGATAGTCACCCTTCAGCATTTGATTGTAATCTTCCTCCCGCTTTTGAATACGATCCGCGGACGAATAATAGGTGTGGAGTAATAATTCAATATCTGTACCATGAAGTTTACTTAAATAGATTGAATTTTTTAATGCCTCAAAAGAACTTGTATTTGGCTGGTAATAAACTGTAGTCATTAAATCATCAAATGTGCTTGCCACGTAGGCGTAATCTGCAAATGCTAAGTATGTTATTTGTTGATCTATGTATTTTTTAAAGATAGAATCTGTATGCAGGCCAATATTTTCTCTGGCCTTTCTTATTAAATTCAGATATTTAATATCCGATTGGATGGCACTTGAAATACTTTTCATTAACCCATCAAGTTCTTTGGTTTGAATGCGTTCTTCATTCCAATTATTTATTTGCAGGGCTAATAAAATTCCTATGACAACCAAAAAGATTTCTCCAATTGCATATAGTAAGTATTTGGTAATTCTACTTTCGGCGATTAATTTCTCGCGAATTCGCCTAAAAAATTTAATCATTGTTTCGTTGTTGGTTATAGTTTCTGTTCCGAAGCTTCAAATTCAACATAGCTTTAGCGACGTTGAATAGCGCAGGAGCAATGAAGCCTAACGGTATTTTGTATTTCCCGATTCGGATTAATCCGAAGGAATCAGTTAAAATTAAAGGTAGGAAAATTTCAGAATTATTTTTAAGGCTTGTTCTCCCTTATATCTATTTGATATTTTGAAAAATAGATATTTACTTTTAAAGTCCACTCCGGATTTACTGTTTTTAATTCTTTGACCAGTAATTGAAATGGATCTGCAACATTATATTTTTTGACAAATACGTTATAAATATTAGAATCTCCTAACATTATATGTGCTAAGTTCTCTGCTTCAATAGTAAGATTAATTTGTTCTTTGTGAACGATAATGTTGGTAAAATGGGCATTATCATTAAAATTCACTTCATAATCATAATCAGAAATTGTATTGCTTCGAACAATGTTAAAATGGTTTAAAACATCATCAAGCAAAACCTTAAAATCATAAATAATAATTACTGATTTATCTAAACAGACCCTTCTAAGCTCTTTTATCAGTTCAACTGATTTTGCATAAAACAAAGAACCGGCAAACGTGACGATATTTATTGAATTATCTGGTACGGGCAGAGAATCTCCGGAACCTTGAAGATATGTAATGTTCTCATGTGAAATTGCTTCTTTTAACATGGATTTACTGGGTTCAATACCATAAACATTTGAACAATATTTGGCCAATGCTATTGCCGAACAGCCCGTGCCACAACCAATATCTAAACCATTTCCAAATTTTTCATTTATGGAAATAACTTTGTTTAAAATCATTTTATGAAGAGGAGGCCTGTAAGCAGAATAATGGCTTGCTATGACTTCATCATATTTTTCACTCATATTAGCTGATTATACTTTAAACGCTATAGTACCTTTCTGGGGTGAAAAAGAAAATTGAATACAACACTTTTACTAATAATTATTAAAAAAGTATTCTTTAAAAGTACAGTAATCTTAGGGCATTTTTGGACTTTACTTATTTATCCTGAAATAAAATATTTCCCGTGCAAATTGAAACATAGTGATTTCTATCATTGTATGTTAGCCAAAAGAGTTGTACCTAGTTACGGAAAATTTGGAAGGTACCAGAGCGACATGAATAATCAAACGTAAACGCTATTATGGTTAAAAGACGGCTTGCAGCCATCATGTTTACCGATATTGAAGGATATACTGCCCTTATGCAGAAAAGTGAGGAGCAAGCGCTGTATTTTCGAAAAACCCATCGGGAAATATTCAAAATGAACACCGAAAAATTCCACGGTGAAATCATTCAATATTATGGCGATGGTACCCTAAGTATCTTTGAAAGTGCTGTAGATGCGGTACATTGCGGGATTGCTATGCAACGAGCTTTTCAGGAAGATCCATGCATTCCGGTTCGTATTGGTATACATTCCGGTGATATTGTGATATCTGATGAGGATATAATTGGCGATTGTGTTAATGTGGCTTCCAGAGTAGAATCGCTGGCGGTATCGGGCAGTGTGCTTATTTCTGACAAAGTATTTGATGAAATCAAAAATAGCAGTACCATAAAAACCACTTACCTGGATGCCTTCAAACTGAAAAATGTAAAACGGCCCTTGGGAATATACGCCATTTCAAATGAGGGCTTGGTGGTACCGGCCAAAAACGAGATATCCGGAAAACTCGAAAAGGAAAAGAAAATTAGTTGGTTGGGTATTGCTGGAATTATCATCGGCCTTTTAATCCTGATAGCTACCCTTTGGGGGGATCAATTCCTGCCCAAGGATGAAAATACCTCCAATACGCTTCAATCTATGCTTGTACTTCCCTTTGAAAATTATACGGGCAGAGATGATCTTGATTACTTTGTTAATGGGATGCACTCGTCGCTAATCGGAGATCTGGGGAGGATCAGTGCAATGAGGGTTATTTCTCCTACTACCTCCAGAGCCTATGCAGATAGCGGGAAATCATTACCTGAAATTGCTGAGGAACTTAATGTGAGTGCTATTTTGGAGGTTGCTGTTCACTGTTTGGGAGATAGTATTTGTGTTCAACCAAAATTAACCAGAGTATATCCCGAAGAACAACAGATCTGGGTTCAGGATTATTACGAGGATAAAAGTGAAATTCTGAATTTATACCACAGTTTAACCAAAGAGATCTCGGAAAGAACCAATGCCAGCCTGACACCTGAGGAAGAAATCTTATTAGCGGAATCCAGGACGGTTGATACAACCGCTTATGATCTTTATCTGAAGGGCCAGTTTAACCTCGATCAGATCAACAAAAGTTCCCTGCAAAAGGCGTTTCAATATTTCAAGCTGGCTACAGAAATTGATCCGGATTGGGCTCCCCCATATGCCGGAATGGCAAGTGTAATACAATACCAAATGCAAATGGGTTTTGTATCACCCAGTATAGCTATTCCAAAGATAAATGAGTATCTAAATATCACCCTTAAATTGGATTCCAACTCTTCCCTTGCATATCATAAAATTGCTGTTACTGCAGTTTGGAGTGAATGGGACTGGGGAAAAGGAGAAGCCGCTTTTCTGAAAGCTATTGAACTGAATCCCAACAACTCATATAGCAGGATGTTTTATGCACATTTATTGACTATTCTGAGACGGACAGATGAAGCTTTGAAACAAGCTGCAATAGCAAAAGAGCTAGATCCCTTAAGGCCTTTTAACCTGGGGCTTTATGCAAAAGTATTAAATGAAGCCGGCAGATGTGAAGATGCAATGACCCAAGCTGAGAAAGCACTTTCTATTGAGCCCGATCATTACTTTGTAAAGTTTCATTTACTTGCGGCTTTAGAATGCGTTGGGGACTATGATAAGGCATTTGAAGTATGGAAAGAGATCAATTTTGCACGATGGGAAGAGTATGAGGTAACCGAAACATTCGAGGAAGTGTTTCAAAAGCAGGGCTGGTTGGCAGTTATAAAAGAGGCAATTCGTATCAATGAAGAGGTCTGGGCAAAAGATGGCCATATGGATGAACTAAGTCAAGCAGGAAGGTATTTAAGATTAAAAAAATATGATGAAGCCGTAGCGCTTTTCGAAAAAGAATATGAATCTCATAACCCTAATCTTCCTTATATCTCACAAAGAAGAACCTATGATCAATTAAAGCATCATCCGGGGTATCTAAAACTTTTGAAAAAAATGAATCTACCTGTTGAATAGATTCAATAACGGCCGTCCTGTCCTGGAGTTTTCAAAAGAAAATCTTTGCCTGTTTCTTTTAGGCTATTAGGGTTTAACTTTCCGTGAATAATGCGCATCGGGATGGTTAAGCACTATACACATTGTCCTATGCTGTTTTTAGTCGTATAAATCACCCTGAAGGTATTTAATTCCGGTATCACAAATAACAGTCACTATTTTCTTTCCTTTACCAATAATTCGGGCTCTTTGTAATGCAGCCCAAACATTGGCTCCCGATGTTGCCCCTCCGAAAATACCTTCTTTTTTAGCTAAATCATTTGCCGTCTTATACGCATTTTTATCTGTTACCGATATCACTTCATCTATTAAGTCTTTTCTCAAAATAGATGGGATAAACGACAGGCCTATTCCTTCCAATTTATGCGTTCCACTTATGTCTCCTCCAGAAATATTCCTGACATTATAAGGCTCAACTCCAATTGTTTTCAAATTGGGAATTTTGTTTTTAAGTACTTCAGAATTTCCGGAAATACAGCCACCACCACCTACAGCCATAACAAATTCATCAATTTCGGTACCCAGTTCATCAAGTATTTCATTTCCCATTGGATGGTATCCCAATTTATTGTCCATGTTGTTTACCTGGTTTACCCAAAACGTATTAGGTTCATTTGCCAATTCTCCAACTCTTTCTATCATTCTATCGATTACATCAGCTGTTAAAATACCATTCTCCGCATGTATGATTTCAACAGTTGCGCCAAAAGCCCGTATTGTTTGTAATTTTTCTTTTGCAAAACCATTTGAAGATACAAAATGTGCCTTGTAGCCTTTTTTTGCACATACCATGGCCAATGAACTCCCGGTACTCCCTCCTGTATATTCTATGACTTTCATTCCTTTTCGGAGTTCACCTCTTCTTTCGCCACCTTCTATCATAGAAAGAGCCATCCTATCCTTCATACTTCCTGTGAGATTAGCACCCTCGAATTTGACATAAATATCAGCAGAATTAGAGTCTGTTAGTTTCTGAAGTTTTATTAACGGTGTATTTCCTATTCCTTTCATATTTTCTCCAATGGCATAGAACTGTCTCGTGTATGGCCTTCGCTATGAATACCCTATGTACCTATAACACGAAAATTTAGTATTCCGGAAGTTAATGATTTTTTGGGTTAACCGCACAGCGGGAGATATAACCGTTATTAGGGTGCGTATTATTTTGTTAATCGCTCATCAATTGAGATTGGGTAAGTTTTCTTTATTTTGATTTTCTTTATTAGCGGATGTTGCACATTTAGCAAGTAGTTCACTTCTGTTGGATTCACTGCACTTGGCACTTGAAGTATAAGATGTTTGCCATTTTCGATCCATTCTTTACCAATTTCTTTTAGTTTGTCGGGACTTGGAAATTGATTCCAATCCCCGGGTAAGTCTTTTATTGGAATTTTAACTATACTTGAATCCGGCACTTCAAGTTCTGCCAAAAAATAGTCGTCCGGGAGTAAGTCATAATCAACATTTACCAATTTCTCCAGGATGGCCAGAGATGAAGTAGAGGCGCAATAAATTATTGGCAGTCCCTTTGGATTCCATCGGCCACCGGATAATTTAGCTCCAATACCGGATAAATCCGTTATCCATTTCTCTTTGGCAATTCTGAATACTATCATGAGAAGACCCCATGCTCAATTTTTAGTAATTCATCAAAGACCAGATCAATTCCGAGACTAGTTTCTATTAGCTCTATAGGTTTTTGATCTTCAAGAGACTTATTAGGACGAAATAGCCAGGTGTTGAACTTCTCTTTGTCATTAAAAACCTTAATTCCTTTGTGAAATAATCTGGTCAGTTCAACCAATTTTTCCGAAATGCCAATATTGATTACTTTTTCAGGAGCGTTTCTTTGAAGTGTTCTTTCTGAAATATGTATTAGTCTGGATACCTGTTTTTGAGTTAGGTTGGAGTGCTTAATAAAAGATTTTATTGATTTACTTTTCAGGCCTCCTTTAATTATCCTCATGTATGCAAATGAGCTATTAGTAGGTCTGGGAGTTTTTCTTTTGATATCCAGCCATTTAAAAACTGTATCCTGCTCATCACTTGGATCAATAAGTTTTGGTATCATTTCTACGACATTTGTCACAAATATAGCGACATTTGTCGTATTTTACAAATATTTCAAGGAATTAAGCTAATGCACTCTAAAGGTCTCGTATATGAACCGTCCCGTCCCCATAACTATAGGGAGCTATCAGGATAATGGCTTATATACCTTGTTCTCTGCAGGCTTTAATTTCCAACGATTTTTTCGTCAATTTTCTGTAAACCAGTGTGTCTTTGTTTGGTTATCCTGTACTTTTTAACCCACCAGATAATGCATTTACAAGCAATAATAGTTTCAAAAGATAATGATTGCCCTTCTTCGGATCTGTCTCTAACAGGTTTCGCCACTTTATGAGATATTCTAATTGTATCTCATGGAGGACTCTTAAGGCATCCTTTCTCAGTTTGATGTTTTCCAGTTTCGAGATTCGTCGCTCTTCCACGGAAGCTTCAGTTAATTCTTCAATTTTTTCAAGACCGGTCAGGTAATCGGTTAAGATCAGATCCATAAGCTCTTGCCTGGTCTGTGGGTCCTCTAGCTGATCAGCAAAGGCATTCATGATTACAGTATCTGAATTCAATAGATTGGATTCAATTTGAATTAGGCTGTATTTCAGGAAAGCCCAATCGTTTGTTAATTGCTTCAGCTTCTCAAAATCTTTCGGATATTGTTTTTGAAATTCTCCCAAAGCTGTACCTATTCCAAACCAGCCACTAATATTAAATCTGGATTGGCTCCAGCTAAACACCCATGGTATAGACCGAAGGTCGCTTATGGTTCGTTGACCCGTTCTGCGAGCTGGCCTGGACCCAATTTTACTTTGTTCCAACACATCAATAGGTGTAGCTTTGGCGTAGAAGTCTATGAAATTAGGATGATCGAGCAATTTTCGATAGGTTGTTCTTGCCAGATCAACCAAACGATTCATGATATTATAAAGTTGTTCATTTTTGGTCTTGCTACTATTGATCATGGCTTGCCTTGCAGTACCGGCAACAAACATCTCCAGGTTATAGGTTGCAGTGAGCCTATTGGCAAATTGGTTGGCAATGGTCTCTCCTTGAACGGTCATTTTAATATGACCACTCATTGAACCAGGAGGCATACTATCCAGAAATCGATGAATCTTTCCACCTCCGCGGCTAATAGTTCCCCCACGACCGTGAAAGAAACACAGTTTTACACCAAGATCATCACCTACTTTTGTGAGATTTTCCTCTGTTTTGTATATGTTCCAACGGCTGGTTAATATCCCACCATCCTTATTGCTATCGCTGTATCCCAACATTACTTCTTGTGAAAAAGATGGTGATTCTTTGCGCTGTTCTTGGAGAACAGGATGGTTTAGGAAAGCCGATAGAATTTCAGGTCCGGCAATAAGATCATCTATTGTTTCTAATAGAGGAACCACAGGAAGGTTCGTATCTTGAAGGCCTACTTCTCTTAAAAATAAGTAAACCAACAGTAGATCGCTTAAACTACGTGTCATACTCACAATGATAGAACCAATACCTTCTGTACCATATTGAGTAACGTAGGTCTTCACCTCACGGAAATAGCCAAGAACATTATCTGCTTCAGGCCCACATGATATTCCCGCCACCAAAAATGGACGTTTACGCTTTAGTTCCTTGTTGATAAAAGACAATCGTTTGTCTTCTTCCCAATTGGCATAATCTGAATCTTCATAACCCGAAGCAGCTAAAATTTGACTGATCGCTTCTTCATGGTAAGCACTATTTTGCCTGATATCCAGCTTTGCCAGGTGAAAGCCAAAACATTGAACTAAACGTTCTATTGGAAACAGCCACTGCTTCGCTATTCGTTTTGCATCAATATCGATTAGAACCTCTCTCAATTTCTTGAGTTCTGTCAATAGATCATTTGCAGATCGGAAATATCCAGCTTCTCCTTGCATACGATCATCTTCAATGGTATGCTTCAATCGTAACAAGAGTATATTTACATATTGACGTAAAGGTTCTGAAGGATTACGATCTAAGGCTTTTTGTCCATCTTCACCAAACAATTCGGCTTGTTCCTGAATATCATCTAATACTGTTTGAGGAACCGCATTTTGGTAAATAGAAAAACTAAGTTTTGATGCTAAGTTAGACAGTTGATCTTGTATCATCTTTAATGCGGCCTGACGATGTAAACGCAGAGTAGAGGCAGTAAACTCTGGCGTGACAAATGGATGACCGTCGCGATCGCCACCAACCCAACTACCCAAC
>JABDPH010000453.1 GCA_013042925.1 Eudoraea sp. | reverse complement strand
AAGGTCTGCGAACGGCAATTGCTTCTGCCATGAGCAAGTCCAACAAAGAGATTCCTCATTTTTACCTTGAGACAAGGATTGATATGACAAAAGCGCTCAATTGGTTGCGCGAATCGAATAAGGAAAGGGAGCTTAAAGACAGGTTGCTATCTGCAGTGCTTCTGATTAAAGCAACAGCGAAAGCAATTAAAGAAGTACCATCAGTCAATGCTTTTTGGGAAAATGGTCTGAAGTTGAAAAATGCCATCAATATAGGCTTTGCAGTTTCATTGCGTAAAGGAGGCGTTGTAATTCCGGCAATACCTGAGGCAGACAAAAAATCCCTGAAGCAGTTAATGGCCCTTTTGAATGATTTGATACCGCGTGCAAGGGCATTGCAATTAAGAAGTTCAGAATTAAGCGAATCAACCATTACAATTTCCAATATTGGGGAAGGCAGCACGGACAAAGTTTTTGGGGTTATATATCCGCCTCAGGTTGCCATTTTAGGCTTCGGCAATATCGTGGAAGAAGCGTGGGCCGAGGATGGTAAATTAAGCGCCCGCCCTATTGTTCATGTCACACTCGCCGCAGACCACAGGGCCATTGATGGTTATCTGGGGAGCAGGTTTTTAATGGCCCTTAAGAGGAATCTACAAAAGCCCGAAGCCCTATGAAAGACGAGGAAACAAAAACAACTATCCTTAAATTGCTGCAAGAAATAGCACCGGACATTGATCCCGAAGAACTCGGAATGGATGACAATATCAGGGAAGTTTTTGGTATCGACTCATTCGATTTTCTGCAACTCATAATTAGTCTCGATAAGGAATTCGGAATCACAACCCCGGAAGAGGATTATGGCAAAATAACTACCCTCAGGTCTCTGTTAACATATGTAAAAACTTCAAAATAGACGCTTAACTTAGTTTTTAACAATACCAGATCTAAAATTACTATTAGATTATATTCTTTTTGAGCCTCCCTAGTTTTGTCAATCAAATTAAATACCTAAGTTTATTGAAAGAAACGAAGAGTATGAGAGCGGCAATTACATTAATATCGGGCGCTCCAAAAGTCATTGAAATTCAGGAGAAACCTGTCCCGGAAGCCAAAAAGGGTTGGGTTTTAATAAAAATAAAGGCTTTTGGGTTAAACAGATCCGAAATGTTTACCCGACAGGGCCATTCCCCAAATGTTATATTTCCCAGAATCCAGGGTATAGAATGTGTGGGTACGGTTGAAGAAGATTTATCCGGAACATATACCAAAGGTCAGAAAGTAGCCGCTATTATGGGCGGCATGGGAAGAGACTTTGACGGTGGTTACGCAGAGTATACCCTGGTACCATTGCAAATCGTTTTTCCTTTTGAAAGCAATTTGCCATGGAGTACCCTTGGCGCTATTCCGGAGATGTTTCAAACTGTTTCGGGGTCTTTAACGCAGGCACTCGAGGTTCAAAAGGGAGAAACATTACTTATAAGAGGCGGCACATCGTCCATAGGCATGCTATCCTGCCAGCTGGCAAAACATTTGGGGCTCACCGTCATTTCTACCACCAGAAATGAAGTTAAAAAGAAATTTCTTATTGAAAACGGGGCAGATCATGTCCTTATAGATAATGGAACAGTTTCTCCGGAATTAAGAACATTGTTCCCTGAAGGCGTAAATAAGGTCCTGGAATTAATTGGAATAAAAACCCTGAAAGACTCTTTGAAGTGTATTAAACCCAAAGGAATAGTTTGCATGACAGGAATACTTGGTGGTGAATGGACACTTAAGGAGTTTACCCCCATGGGCGACATCCCTTCTTTAGGGAGATTGACTGTTTACATGGGAGACGCGACTAATTTAAGGAAAGACTTACTGCAGGATTTTATTGATGCTGTTGAGAATGGCGAAATAACGCTTAATATTGACAAGGTTTTTAGTCTGGATCAAATTGTTGAAGCCCATACCTATATGGAAAGTAATCAGGCAAAAGGAAAACTGGTAGTAGAAATATAGGTCTATAGGCCCCTTTATACTTGCTCAAATAAACTATTGTAAAGCGTTTCTAATTTTCCTAAATTATAAAAACATAAGCTAAAACATGAAAAAAACTACTTCTTCAAAAGCTTCAAGAAAAACAGGGTTGGCCCCGGGTACTGTTGTCTATGTTGGAAAAAAAGCCGGCAAAGATTTATTTATAGATGTTTTTGATTACAACAAGGATTATCTGGATGAAAAGAAACTCAAAAATATTGAAGAAGTCTTTTCTTTTGAAAATAAGGACACCATAACATGGATTAATATCAATGGACTCAATCATATTAAGGAGATTGAAAAATTAGGGAAAGATTTTATGCTGCATCCCCTGATCCTTGAAGACATTGCCAATACCCAGCAAAGGCCCAAACTGGAAGAGCATGAGGAATATATTTTTGTGGTCTTAAAAATGCTCTATTTTGATAAAGATCAAAATTTAAAATTCGAAAATATAAGTTTCGTCCAGGGTTCCAGTTATGTATTGTCTTTTCAGGAAGCAGATGGCGATGTTTTTAATGCGGTCAGGGATCGCTTAAGAAATAGTAAAGGTCGGGTTAGAAGCAATGGAGCTGACTATTTGCTTTATGTACTTATGGATGCCATAGTGGATAATTATTTTAACCTTATGGAAGTAATGGGGGAAAAGATTGAAGAATTGGAGGAAAATTTATTTGAGGAAAAACCAAAGAAGGATCTCATTCTTGAAATCCACGGTCTCAAACGGGAAATTCTAAAAATAAGACGTGCAGTATATCCCCTTCGGGAAGTGGTTAACCACATAGATAAAGTTGACACCTCACTTATTACTGAAAAAACGCAATTATACCTCAGGGATTTGTATGATCATGTAATTCAGGTATCGGAAAGTATAGATATTCAGAGAGAATTGATCTGGAGTCTTATGGACATGCATATGACTACTATTAGTAACCGCATGAATGAAGTAATGAAAGTACTCACAATTATGGCAACCATCTTTATACCTCTTACTTTTATAGCCGGTATTTATGGAATGAATTTCGAAAACATCCCCGAGCTTAAATTTGAATATGGGTATTTTGTGCTTTGGGGCGTTATGGTAGTCGTATTTTTAGCTATGCTCTACTACTTTAAGCGCAAAGAGTGGCTTTAAAATTTAAAATAGAGGCGCTTATCAAAAATTTATTCAATCAGTAGAGCGCCATTGATTTATCCTTCTTTTTATTTTTCTTTTTTGATTTGTTCCTTTTAACATAGTATTTACCTTCTTTTTTCGAAAACAATTCAATACTAACGCCCACGGTAACCCCGCCCAGAACTGTTGCACCCAAATCGCCATTATCCCATTCACCGCCATTCCCAGTGTCAATTGCTTCTTTGGCT
>JABDPH010000451.1 GCA_013042925.1 Eudoraea sp. | reverse complement strand
GTTTATGCATGGAGGATTTATGCATATTTTATTTAATATGTATGCACTCTGGGCCTTTGGCACACCATTGGAAAGGATGTGGGGTAGAAATAAATTTTTGTTCTTCTATTTCTCTGCAGGTATTGGGGCTGCGCTCATACATTCTGGTGTAAATTATTATTATTTTAATCAGGGTATTGAGGCCATTATGAATTCTGGAATATCGGAAAGTCAGATTTTGCAAATAATTTCTGGCGGCCAATATAGTCCAGATTGGTATAATTACGCACCTCGCAGTGTTATCGATAATTTTTTAAGTGCCTATAATACCCCGGCAGTTGGTGCGTCAGGGGCTATTTACGGTATTTTGGTAGCTTTTGGAATGTCTTATCCAAATAGTGAATTATTCCTTATCTTCCTGCCGGTCCCTATTAAAGCAAAATTTTTCATTCCTGTCTTAATAGGACTGGACTTGTTTTCAGGGGTTACCGGATATTCCATATTTGGAGATGGAATTGCACATTTTGCTCATGTTGGTGGAGCTCTATTTGGATTTTTAATGATGTGGTACTGGAAAAAAAATCAGTTTAATCAAAATCGATGGGATTAGAATGGATTCTGGAAATTTAAAATATCAATTCGCGCGTCTGAGTATAGCCGAAAAATTAATTGCAGTAAATGTATTCGTTTTTATTGTAAACGGCTTATTTACCTTCTTAATGGGAATGCCTTCCAATTCACTGATCCGATGGTTTGAATTACCAAAAGATTTTGTCGATTTTATTTCTCAACCCTGGTCTCTTGTTACCTATTCCTTTTTTCATGGAGGAATTTGGCATCTTTTTTGGAATATGATAATGCTTTATTTCTCCGGAAGAATTTTCTTAAACCTGTTCGGCCCCAAAAAATTAATAAGTGTTTATTTTCTAGGGGTTATATTAGGTGGTTTAGTCTTTTTATTAAGCTATAATGTTTTCCCAGCACTATTGACTACAAACACGGCTTTAATAGGTGCCTCTGCGGGAGTAACTGCGGTATTAATTTTTATCTGTGCATATATTCCCAACCAAGAGGTAAGGCTCTTTATGTTCAATGTAAAATTGTGGTATATTGGAGCTTTCTTTGTTTTGGTAGATTTGATTCAAATTCCATCTGGTGGAAATGCAGGTGGCCATCTCGCTCATTTAGGTGGAGCTTTTTTGGGATACGTTTATGCCAGACAACTCTTAAAAGGTCGGGACATAGGGGAAGGATTCACGAAAATGATTGAAAGTATTGAAGGTCTTTTTAAGAAGAAGGAAAGAAAAGCACCACTGAAAACAGTCTACCGCCGCACGAAAGGAAAAAATGTTTCGAATGTAAATTACGATAGAGAAAGTAAGCAGCGCAAAATAGATACTATCCTTGATAAGATAAGTAAATCTGGATATGAAAGTCTTTCCAAATCAGAAAAGGATTTCTTATTTAAGGCAGGTAAAGAGGATTAATCTGTGAAAGATTTATCATTATTTGATAAGACTATTTTAATCCTGAATCTATATTTTGGATTACTTCTTTTGTTATCCTGTTTGTCTCCTTTTATTTCCGTTAAGACATTTATTCCTTTATCTTTTTTGGGTTTATTCTTTCCGATAACTTTTATCTTAAATCTTCCATTTATTTTATATTGGTTATTTAGAAAGAAAAAGATATTTCTACTATCAGCAGCCGCAGTACTCATTTCTTATATCGTATTTGGATCTTTTTATAAATTCGGGTCTACCCATGTGTCCTCTGAGGATAAAGACCTGAGCATTATGACTTTTAACACAAGAGCTTTTGATTTTAGAGGTTGGTCAAAAAGTGAATCAACCGGGAATGAAATTAAGAATTTTATATTAGATCAAGACCCTGATATTGTTTGCTTTCAGGAGTTTGGTCGAATAGTTCAATTAGAGCAATATCCCTATAAATACCAAACCGATTTCCCTTCTGATAAAAGCAGCCAGGCTATTTTTTCGAAATACCCGATTGTGGGTACTGGATCCCTGGAATTTCCCAATACAGCCAACGATGCCCTATATGCGGATATTTTATATAAAGCAGATACAATTCGAGTCTATAATATTCATTTCCAATCCTATAAAGTAATACCTTCCAGGCTAAAGCGAATTAGACCAGCTTTCAAGATTTATGGTAAAATGAGAAAGGCTTTTATGAAACAAGAAGAACAGGTACAAATATTTGTCAATCACAAAAAAAATTCTCCATACAGGACCATAGTTTGTGGGGATTTCAATAATACCTCATTTTCAAATGTTTATCGTATAGCTAAAGGCGAAATGCAAGATACATTTTATAAAAAAGGTTCTGGTTTTGGCAAAACCTTCGATTTAAAATTTATCCCATTTCGCATCGACTTTATTTTTGTGGATGAGAGCATACAGGTTATGACACATCAAAACTTTGATTTAAGACTATCTGACCACTACCCCGTTATGACTTCAATTCGCCTATGACAATAGGAAGTAACAATCAATTGAATCCGCAAATATATGGATGAGCAATGCCAGACCAATAACCCTTGTATTTTTATATAAAAAAAGCAAAATGTAAGCGACAATTGCCCAATAGGAATGGAGAGGATGAAAATTAATACTGCACCTGTTAGGGTCAAAGATTGGGTTGGCAAAGAGATGATCAATATCAATTAAAATGCCGGAAAGGAGAATAAGGATTATCCATATTTTTTTATCCTTAAAAAAAAGAAGGCCAACGGCTATGGGAACTATAATATGAATGCCGTAATGAAGTAGGAATCTAAGCATTTAGAAAATCAAGATTTTGATTCATCAAATAGTCAAGACTCGCAGGACCTTCATTGAATAATAAATCAAGTACACTGCAATTTTCAATAAAACCATGCCTGGTATTAAATACCTGCATATAACTTTTTTGATTTATATCAATTGTTTTTTTTGCATTTACCAAAAACCTGGCATCAAAAACCCCTTGGGGATTTAAATCATAATGGTCCGTATACCTTTTGTTAACCTGTAATTGTAAACAACCTGCAATAATATCAATGGTATTGAGATTAAAATCTAATAAATATTTGTATTTATTCATAAAAATGGGGGCCAGTTCATCTTCATAGTATTCAAAAAAAGGAGATGTTCTGTAAGCCGTTTGAAGTGTCCTCCAATGTTGCCGCTGCCATCTGTAATCATTATCCAACTTAACCTCTTTATACTTCTGCCTGCCCTCTTTGCCACCAACATGTTTGATTGGAATATTCAACATAAATTTACCCTGATCTGTGCATATGAAGGCCCTGTTTCTATAGGTTTGTTTTTGATAATTATCGCAGACTTCCCAGATAATTGTATTCTGAAAAAGAGTGGCAAAAGTAGCAATATTAGGCAAGTAGGTAGGATGGAGTAGCACGTCCATTAATTCTAAATTTTAATCCACCCAAAAAATAAACAATTACTTTTTAAGCTTCTTTCTCCGTTTCCAAAAGTAATCAAATATAAACCAGGCTGCCAGTGCAATAAGGAAATGCTTGAAATAAGACCGCGGTTCGCCATCACCGCCTACAGTGGTAAAAATTCTATCCCATCTAGGTTTCCACTGAGCAATACCTTTGTTGAAATTATCAAAGCTAAGCCAAATGAAAATAGGCTTACCAACAATATGGTTGGCAGGAACATATCCCCAGCTCCTGCTATCTTCTGAATGATCTCTATTATCTCCCATCATCCAGTAATAATCCTGTTTAAAAGTATAAGAATCTGTAACCTGTCCGTTTATGCTAATCTGATTACCAGAAACCCCTATGGTATTTCCTTCATAGTCACGAATGATCTTTTTATAGAGAGGAAGAATTTTTGGAGTCAGGTCAATGGTCGCGTCTTTTTGTGGAATATATATTGGCCCAAAGTTATCGTTATTCCAAGGATAGAATGGATCATGTGGGAAAATATTATAGCCCTTTACCCCCTTTGGTTCTACAATCTTTACAACAGAATCGATATCCGCATTATTTCTTAATTCTTGCAACATTTCATCGGTAAGTGTCACTGTGCGCTGGCGTCCCGTTTCTTCCCGTAGGGAC
>JABDPH010000448.1 GCA_013042925.1 Eudoraea sp. | reverse complement strand
TAACATTTCCCGGAGATCATCTGGTGCCACAACCACGTTCAGAATTCGTTCACGCCATAGAAATAAATGCCCCTGCAAGTTGTGTATGGCCATGGATTGCTCAAATAGGGCAGGGCAGAGGTGGTTTTTATAGCTATGAGGCATTAGAAAATATTTTTGGCTTGCAAATCTATAATTCGGATAAAATTTTACCTGAATTTCAACAACCCAAAATAGGTGATTTAATTCCTTTTGGTCCGAAAGATGCTTATCCTATTGTAATCTGTGAACATGGAAAAGCCCTGGCTATTGAAAATTGGTATGATTTAAATAAAAATTCTGTTTACAATCAGGCTTTGGAATCACCTATGAACTATTTGCATCTAAGTTGGCTATGGATGGTAGAACCACTCGATGAACATAGCTCAAGATTTATTTCGAGGAATAGAGTAGATTACAGTCCTTCCCTTAAAAACAGTCTACTATTTGGAGTCTTAGGTGAGCCTGTTGTTTTTGCTATGGACAGAAAAATGTGCTATGGTATAAAAAGAAGAGCAGAGAACTTATACAGGACCAATCCTCAATAGTCGTTCTCTCCTTTAGGTTCTTTATTAATTCGGAATATCAAAGGCTTATGAAAATAGATTTACTTCCTGTAGTTCCTAAACCTTCTGTATTGCTCTTACCTCTTGCGGGGATGGGACTATTTGTATTACTGTATATTTTGGCGGCCTTAAACTATCCGGGAGGTTCATGGGTAGTTATGGATCAGGAGGGATTCAACTTTTGGAACAATTATCTCTGTGATTTATTAGACCGGAATGCCATAAACGGGGAACTAAATCCTGGGCGATTTTTTGCGAGAGGTTCACTGGGGGTACTATGTGTAAGTTTAATTTTATTGTGGTATTTTTTGCCGGGGTTATTTTCGAAGAAACGCGTAAATGTCGTAGTAATGTGGCTGGCAGGGCTTCTGGCATTGGTAATTACAATGTCCCTCACATCAGGGACACATGATATTACAGTGCGTATAGCTGGAATGTTTGGAGTGATTGCCTTTATTAGCTGTTTTATAGAGCTGTACAAAGCCAAGTACTACTCACTTGTATATTTCGGTATTGCATGTCTGATTATCTTTTTGGTTAACTATTATATTTATGAAACCGGAACTTTTATAAGAAGCCTTCCTGTTATCCAAAAACTAACCTTTATTTGCTTCATACTATGGTTTTCTTTTTTAGATATTTCCTTCTACAAATATTTGAAACAAAAAAATGAGAAAATTAGGATGAGTCACTAATAAGTTTCTTAATATCTCGTCTTTGGGGACATTAAAAAGGACTGCTAAATGACTGTTATTAGAAGCTTAAATGTTTTGTTCCGGCTCATATATTTTGTAACTTTAAAAGAGTCGTTTTCCTGTCCTAAAAAGGACGTATACTCGCCGTAACATTCCTGAGTAAAGGTCTGGACGGGTAAAAAAGAAAAGCAAAATTAGATCTAAAGAACTATCAATAAGAAAATTAAAAATAACTTAAAACATAAGCTATGAACCCACTATTTGTATTCACCATTGTATTTGTACTTTTTCTGTTTGCAGGAATTAGAATAGTTTATGAGTATAAAAGAGCATTAAAATTTCGATTCGGAAAGTATGTGAAAACTCTTAATCCTGGTTTCCGGTGGATTATACCCATAGTAGACACCATCCAAGTTGTAGATATTAGGGTTATAACTATTAATATTGTTTCCCAGGAAGTAATGACAGAGGATAACGTACCCTGCAGTATAGACGGGGTAGTATTTTTTAAGATATATGATCCTGAAAAGGCAGTTCTGGAAGTCGAAGAATTTTCGTTTGCAATAACACAACTTTCTCAAGCGGCATTGAGGGATGTTTGCGGGAAAGTAGAGCTGGATACGATTTTGTCCAAACGCGAAGAAATGGGTAAAAATATCAAGACCATTGTTGAACAGGAAACCCACGAATGGGGGATAGAAATTATAGATGTCAAGATTAAAGATATTCAGCTGCCTGAAAACATGAGACGGATGATGGCTAACCAGGCTGAAGCCGAAAGATCAAGAAGAGCAAGAATCATTTTGGCCCAAGCTGAAGAACAGGCTGCCGGAAAATTGCTGGAAGCCGGTTTGCAAATAGATAAATCGCCTTCGGCAATAAAGCTGAGGTTATATCAGACATTATCCAATATTGCAGCCGAGAAAAATTCTACAATCCTCTTCCCATTTCCTGAAGAGGTATTGCCTAAAATTCCAAAGAAAGGAGATTCTTAAATGTAAATTTCCAGATACATTGAAAGGCAGGTTAAAATTTTCCACTATGGATCACTATTAAGTCTAAGCCAGAAATAATTGCGCCAATAGCCTATTCAATAATAAAAAATAAGCTGGTATTCAGGGATTGATCTTGTATCCTTAATCCCTGCTATTTCTATACAAATAGTAGATACCCCATAACCCATAAAT
>JABDPH010000446.1 GCA_013042925.1 Eudoraea sp. | reverse complement strand
TTTCCGATACACCTGCTACGTTATTGTAAAGAGTTTCAATAGCTTCATTAATCATGGGCATTAAGATTCTGTTTGAAACAAACCCGGGATAATCATTTACTTCAGTGGCTATTTTTCCTAATTTTTCAGAAATTTCCATCACGGTTTTAGTAACTCCGTCGCTTGTGCTATACCCTCTGATAATCTCAACTAATTTCATTATAGGAACCGGGTTCATGAAGTGCATTCCTATTACCTTGTCCGGTCTTTTTGTCACCGATGCAATTTGGGTTATTGAAATTGAAGACGTATTGGTAGCGAGAATCGTATTTTCTTTGCAATGGATGTCTAGTTCCTTAAAAATGGACAATTTTAATTCCACATTTTCAGTTGCCGCTTCAATCACCAATTCCACTTTACTGACCCCTTCTTTTATTGACGTATAACAAGTAATATTTTCCAGTGTTTTGGTCTTATCATCTTCCGTAATGACATTTTTCAGCAACATCCTGTCCAGATTTTTGGATATCGTTAAAGTACCTTTGTCCAGTGCTTCTTTGGAGATGTCAATCAAATGTACTTTAAAACCATTTTGTGCAAACACATGGGCAATTCCGTTACCCATTGTACCTGCTCCTATTACTGCAATTGTTGTTATCATTTTAAGCTAATTGATCTGTAAGAATTACCTAATTAACGTTTTGCCGGGATACGATTAGTTTTTGAAAGATGAAATTATCTGCAAGGCTACATCGAGCGCCTGAGAACCCTGTTTTAATGTTACTACAGGAGTGCTATTATTATTTATGGCCTCAGCAAAGGTTTCAAGTTCATCCTTGATAGCATTATTATTTAGAATTTCAGGATTCTCAAAATAAATCTGCTTTTTTTCCCCCTCTGCATTCTGAAGTACCATGTCAAATTCTCCAGGAACTTCAGGGGCGTCTTTCATTTTTACCACTTCAACTTGTTTTTCTAAAAAATCGACAGATATGTAAGCGTCGCGTTGAAAAAACCTTGATTTTCTCATGTTTTTTAATGAGATTCTACTTGCGGTAAGATTAGCAACACATCCGTTTTCAAATTCAATTCTGGCATTCGCAATATCCGGAGATTTACTAATAACAGATACACCACTCGCATTAATTTTTTTTACTTCGGACCCCACGACGCTTAGAATGACATCTATATCATGAATCATTAAATCTAATACCACGGGAACATCAGTTCCTCTGGGGTTGAATTCAGCCAGACGGTGCGTTTCAATAAACATAGGATCTTTAATTTTGTCTTTTACCGCCCCAAAGGCAGGATTAAAGCGTTCTACATGTCCCACCTGTCCTTTTACCTTATTCTCATCTTCAATTCTTAAAAGCTCCTTTGCTTCATCTAAAGTATTGGTGATTGGTTTTTCAATGAAAACGTGCTTTCCTTTCTCCATGGCTTTCTTTGCACACTCATAATGCGACAAGGTGGGTGTTACAATATCCACGACATCCACTTCATCCATTAAGGAATCTATATTGTCAAAATAGGAATATCCAAATTCCGCAGCAACCTTTTCACTGTTTTTTGCATCTGGGTCGAAAAATCCAATTAAATTATATTCAGGAGATTCATTGAGAAGGCGCAAATGTATTTTACCTAAATGACCTGCACCTAATACGCCAACTTTGAGCATAAATTTGTATTTCTTCAAAAATAAGGAGATTAATTCTAAATTAAGCTAATGTATCACCTGGAAAATACACCTAGTTTCAAATTGATTTTCTAATTTTAGCAACACAAAACCAAAGCCTTGAAAGATACTTTCAAACATAGAGGAATGCGCAATAAACTTGTTGATATTATTGCTGCCAAGAATATAAAAAACAAAAAGGTGTTGGACGCCATCAGAGCGGTGCCAAGACACCTATTCATGGATAGTAGTTTTGAAGATCATGCATATCAGGATAAAGCTTTTCCTATAGCTGCTGACCAAACTATATCTCAACCATACACTGTAGCCTTCCAAACAGAATTATTAGAATTAAATCCAGGGGATAAAATATTGGAAATTGGAACAGGAAGTGGTTATCAGACAGCCGTTCTTCTGAAATTGAAAGCCAAGGTTTTTACCATTGAACGACAACTGGAATTATTTAAAAAAACGTCCATATTTTTTAAAAAAATGGGATACAGACCCAAAAAATTTATTTTTGGTGACGGGTATAAGGGTCTTCCGGCAGAAGCCCCTTTTGAAGGAATTATTGTTACTGCCGGGGCTCCTGAAATTCCGAAGGCTCTTTTATCTCAATTAAAAATTGGAGGCAAATTGGTAATCCCCGTTGGCCTGGATGATCAGATTATGACACGTATAATTAGAAATTCTGAAAAGGAATTTGAGCGACAAGAATTTGGGTCCTTTCGATTTGTTCCGCTCTTAGAAGATAAAAATTGATAAATGAATTTCCGGTTCAGGAAATGAATTTGTGCTTAGTTATTAAAATTCTTTTTAAGACGATCCAGATTTCTCTTATTTTCCCTATCCTTAATACTTTCCCGTTTATCATAGAGTTTCTTTCCCTTTGCCAAAACAATTTTGAGTTTTGCTAATCCCCTGTCATTCACAAAAAGGTTTATGGGAATAATGGTAAGCCCGGTATTTTTTACTTCTTTTTCCAGTTTTTTTAATTCTTGCTTTTTTAACAGAAGTTTCCGTGCAGCTTTCGGTCTGTGACTAAAGTGAGTGGCATGAGAATATTCATCAATTTGCATATTTATTACAAAAAGTTCTCCTTGTTCATTGAATTCGCAAAAGCTTTCCGTGATAGAAGCCTTACCCAGGCGAATAGATTTTATTTCGGACCCTGAAAGTACAATTCCTGCTATGTAGGTATCCAGGAATTCATATTCGAAACGGGCTTTTTTGTTTTTTATGTTTATTGCTTTCTGCATAAGTAACAAAAGTAAGAACAAATACCAGAGTACTGTACATTGGAAATTGAATTTATTTTTGTGAAAAGTGTAAAGAAATCAAGACTTTTACGATTACTATTAAAACTATAAAATGGTTAGATTTTCGCTAATTCTTATCTTTCTCGCAACCGTTGGTTGTAGAAATAACAATTCTGATCTTATGGCTGTCCAGGATATCATAGACAAGTCTATAGAAGTATCCGGGGGGAATCTTTACAGATCTTGCAATATATCCTTCACTTTTAGGGATATCAGATATGAAATGAATAATACCAATGGCAGAAAAATTTTAAAACGAACTATCAAAAAAGACTCAACTGAGATATTGGATATCCTAAAGCATAATGGTTTTGCAAGATATATTAATGGCAAGCTTGTGAATGTAGCGGATTCCATGGCAACCAAATATTCAAATTCAATAAACTCTGTTCATTATTTTGCTTATCTCCCCTATGGCTTAAATGATTCTGCCGTGAACAAAAAACTTCTGGGTGAAACACAAATAGGAGGTAATCAGTACTATAAAGTTGAAGTCACTTTCGATGAAGAGGATGGAGGTAAAGATTTTGAAGATATTTATATATACTGGGTTAATAAAGAGACATTTAAGCCAGACTACTTAGCGTATCAATTTAATATTAATGGTGGTGGATCCAGATTCCGTGAAGCATTTAATGAACGAATAATAAATGGAATTCGGTTTGTTGATTATAACAATTATAAAGCCGCAGATAATATTTCAGTGTATAATCTGGAAGCTCTTTTTAAATCGAAAAAATTAGAACTTCTATCAACAATCCGATTAGAAGATATTAGTGTTAATCCGGACAATTACAATTAAAGTGCAGACGATTGCTAGTGGTATTTTTCCCCGTTACCTGAACAATAAAAAGGCTGCCATTGTCATAATCATCCATGGGGTCATATTTCTCTTCTCCAAGCATTTTATTTACAAATTCAGGTGTGGAATTGCTATGTCCCACTACAAGAACTTTTTTGCCTAAATTATCTATCTTGAATTGTTCGATATCAATATCAGATGGGTCATAATATTGGACCGTTATATCTTTTTTAACAGAGGCGGGGGCCGCTGTCATGGTTGTGCGCTCGTAATCTGTTGAATATATGGCATCCAGCTCAACATCATTCAATATTTCAGCCCAGTGCATGGCCCTTCCAAGTCCTTTTTGACTTAGTTCAGGATCGATGTCTTCTGAATCACTTCTGATCTTTTCTGCATGTCTTATAAAATAATAAGTAGAAACAGCCGGCTCAACATAGGCATCTGATAATTTTTGATCATCTTTGCAAGACATTAGGCCTGTTAATATAATGGCAAAAATGAGAAGTTTAACTGTTTTCATACGGGATTGGTTTGAATAATTTTAAAGTATGCTCTAATTTAACTGAAATTCAGTGAAATTAGTATGTTAATCCTTTGTTTTTTCTATTGTTATGCTGAATAGAATTCTCTTTATTTTTTTGGTTTTGACCGTGCTGTCCGTAAATTCTCAGCGGGCGGAATTACCTTATGATTTCAGACAGCACAATCTTACTGAATTTAATAGTAGTTTACTGAGTCCTGTGTTTTCGTTGGATCGAAATGATCCACAGTCGGTAGCTTTATGGACCAGATGGCAATGGCAAGGTATCGATGCTAATCCCACAACCTTATTTTTTAATTATACTCGGAAGCTAAACGAGGAATCTGCTATAGGAGGAGGGTTCCTGCAACATAATACCAGCGTATTTGTGAATAAAGGAGGAGTATTAAATTATGCGTATAAATTTGTATTGAATCCGTCAACCCAAATAACTCTTGGGGTTAATGTTATTGGCTATCAACGAGAGCTTGCCGAGCCGTTTATTTTGGACCCGGATTTTGATTTCCCGCAGTTTGAGGAAAAAAGTAATTTTATTCTTCAAATAGCACCTGCTGTCAGACTTCAATTAGATGCATTCAGTTTTGGTATTGCTATGGAGAACCTGGTAGATAGAAACTTTACAACAAATGAGAGTAATGCCAGTGCTTCGGGTCTAATTTATATGGGTCTGGCTAGTTACGATTTCCCGATAACTGTTTTTGGAGATACATCTTCTTCATATATAAGACCTACGCTTTACTATAAGCGATTGCCCGATTTTGACAATCAAATTGGGTTTAACACCTTTTTTTCTACCCCAAAATTCTGGGCTCAAGCCGGATATAATAGCTTTTACGGAATTTCTACAGGGGTAGGGGGGCGCTTTTTTAAAAAGCTATCTCTTGGGGCTTTGGTTGAATTTGGAACAAGTAGTGATCTTAAGGGAGAGGATCCGAGTTTTGAAATTGTTACTGCCTTTAGTTTTGGTAAACAAGTCTTTGAAGTTGAAGAATTAACAACGGAAGATGAACTCGAAGAAGAACCGGCTAAGGATGAACTTATGTTGGAGGAAGAAAGACAAAGAGAAATTGATTCTTTGGCAGCCGTTAAGGCGGCAGAATTGTTAGCACTGGAGCAATTACAGAATCAGAAAAGGAAAGATTCAATTGCAGCTCTAAACAAACAAATTGAATTGTCCAAAGAAAGAGAATTAGCCGAACAAAAGCGGAAAGATTCTATCACTAAAGCTAATGAGGCAGTGGCGATTGCACTCTTAAAAGAACAACAGGAGAAAAGAAGAAGAGACTCGTTAAACGCAGTTAAGCGTGCAGAAGTTTTGGCAGAGGTTAATAAACTCAAGGAGCAGAAGAAACAGGATTCCATTAATAAAGTACTGGAAAAAGAAAAAGCCAAAGAAGAAGTAGTAGAATTGAAAAAAGGAGAAGTATACGAGGAAGTAGCTTCAGGTGATGGCTTAGAACCAGGCTTTTATTTAATAGCTAATGTATTTGGTACTAAGAGGTATTACGAGGCCTTTATGAAGAAACTGACAGATGAAGGGTTGCAGCCTAAATCCTTCTATCGGGCCAAGAACAAATACAATTACGTGTATTTGAAGAGATATGATACAATGCAAGAAGCCAGAAAAGCAAGGGATTCAAAATACGGCGGACGTTATGAAGGAAAAACCTGGATTTATAGAGTCCTGAGTAAGTAAGCTATTATTTTTTAATTTCTTTTTTCACGAGAACATCGAGGTACGCAACTGTGTTAATGAGATATTTTCTGTCACTGGTAATTGTCGCCATAGCTATTGCTCCCTGAATCATAGTATATAACTGTTTTGCAAATTGCAAAGGAGTAACTGGTAGTTTAATCTCATTATTCTTTACCCCATTTTCTAAAACCAAAGCAATTTTTCCTTCAATGGTACGTATGGTTTCATTAGCTGCTGACTTTAGTGGAGCATTGTTATTGTTGGCATCTACCCCAACATTTAATACGGGGCAACCTCCCATACTTGCCGTAAATTTATCATAATGGCGATAAAAATCAGTAAGGGAAAATAGTTTTTGCAGTGCCGTACCTTCGATATCCAATTTGTCGTCAACAGCCTTTAGAAGTAAAGTACTGTTATATTGAAAAGCGGCGAGCGCAAGGGCTTCTTTATTTTCAAAATTACCATATAATGCTCCTTTTGTAAGACCTGTTGCTTCTGTAAGGTCATTCATGCTGGTTCCCACATAACCGTGTTTATTGAAGATGGGGGCTACAGTCTCAATAATGTATGCTGTAGTTCGCTCAGCTTTGGTTGGCA
>JABDPH010000445.1 GCA_013042925.1 Eudoraea sp. | reverse complement strand
GTAGAAGATTTTGATACTGCAGAAACAGCAAAACAAATACAGGAAAACCATTTGAAAGGGATAGCGGCTATTGCCCCAGCGGTGGCAGCAGATCTTTATAATCTAAAAATCATAGAGCCCGAAATTCAAACTATAAAGAATAATTCTACAAGATTTATAATTGTAAAAACAAAAAACAAAGAAATTCCAAAAGAAGAGATAAACAAAGCTTCCATTCGCTTTATAACAGATCATAAGAGAGGAAGTCTGGCCACTGTTCTGAATGTTATGAGTGATTGCAATTTGAATTTGACGAAAATACAGTCGTTACCGATTATTGAAACACCATGGAAATATGCATTTTTTGTGGATATAACTTTTGATGATTACAATCATTTTTCTAAAGCGAAATCTTTATTGGCCATCATGTCCGAAGATTTCAAGATTTTGGGCGAATATAAAAATGCTCGTTTATGATACAAACTGCTGATCGTTTAAAGTCTATAGAGGAGTATTATTTCTCGAAAAAATTGCGGGAAGTCAGGGGAATGGCTGCTGCAGGAAAACCTATAATTAATATTGGTATAGGTAGTCCGGATCTTCCGCCATCTGAAGCTGTAATTAATTCATTCCAGCAATCCGTAAAACATGCCGGTGCCCATCAATACCAAAGCTACCAGGGACTTCCTGAGTTAAGGGAAACAATTGCGCAGTTTTACAAGAAAAAATTCAATGTGGATGCAGATCCCTCGAATGAGATATTACCCCTTATGGGTTCTAAAGAGGGGATTATGCATATTAGTATGGCTTTTTTGAATGAAGGCGATGAGGTATTAATTCCCAATCCGGGTTACCCTACCTATACATCAGTCACAAAATTGGTAGGAGCTGTACCAAAACAATATGACTTGGTAGCTGATAATGGCTGGTTTCCTGATTTAGAAAGCTTAAGGCAGCAAGATTTATCCGGCGTAAAACTAATGTGGGTTAGTTACCCGCACATGCCCACAGGGGCTACTGCTAATTCTTCTCAATTGCAAGCACTAGTGTCCTTTGCAAAAGAGCAAAATATCTTGTTAATAAACGACAACCCCTACAGCTTTGTTTTAAGTAATAATCCTTTGAGTATTTTGAGTATAAAAGGAGCCAAAGATATTGCTCTAGAACTCAATTCTCTTAGCAAAACTTTCAATATGGCAGGGTGGAGAGTTGGAATGGTTTTGGGGAGTGAGGAAAATTTAAATGCGATTTTAAAAGTTAAAAGTAATATGGATTCCGGAATGTTCTATGGAATTCAGAAAGGCGCTATAGAGGCATTGAAGAGTGGTAAAGAATGGTTTGATGAACTAGATACCACATATAAAGCTCGCAGAAAGTTAATGTTTCAATTGGCAGATAAACTAGGTTGCACCTATGATCCTAATGCGGTTGGGATGTTTGTTTGGGCTAAACTGCCAAAGGAATCAACGAATTCAGAAGATTTTATAGATCGAATATTACATGATAAATATATTTTCATTGCACCTGGGACTATTTTTGGAAGCAATGGAGCGGGTTATATCAGATTTTCACTTTGTGTGACAAAATCAAAGATAAAGGAGGCTATCGACAGGTTTTAAGTAGTTAAACAGAATTAAATAAGAACTGGAATTTAGTAAAGGTATATCTTAAGAATTGCAAATAGCGTAAAGGGTTATAAATTAAAAGAACAATCGGCTCATTGACGATGGTTTAAGGGATTTTATCCGAAATATTACAATGCATCCAACTTAACCCAGATATTTGTTTTGCTCAAGTTAAAAGGATGAATGTAATAATAGTAGGTATCGGATTAATTGGGGGTTCTATGGCCAGGGATCTGAGATGCAAGTATCCGGAGGTATCCATATATGGGATGGATGCAAATCCAACCCATCTTGAAGAAGGTGTTAGGCTTGGACTTATTGACGGCATTGCAGAGTCTAAGGAATTTTCTGAGGCAGATATTGTTGTAGTTAGTATCCCTGTGGATGCTATTGTAAAGGAACTTCCTAAATTATTAGACGCCATTGATGACGATACTTTGGTGATAGATGCCGGTTCAACCAAATCAGAAATTTGCAGCATAGTTGAAGACCATTCAAAAAGAAGAAATTTTCTGGCTTGTCATCCAATTGCTGGAACAGAGTTTTCTGGCCCTTCTGCCGCTGTATCGGATCTCTTTGAAGGTAAGACAAACATAATTTGTGAAGTAGAGAAAACGGCATTTAAACTCCAGGAAAGAGCGTTGAGTGTTTTTAATAGTTTAGGAATGCGAATAAGATATATGAATCCCAAAGCACATGACCGGCATATAGCTTATGTCTCACACTTATCACATATAAGTTCATTTATGCTCGGTAAAACTGTAATTGAGAAGGAGAAAAATGAACGAGACATTTTTGATATGGCAGGTAGTGGTTTTGAAAGTACGGTTAGACTGGCGAAAAGCTCACCGGCGATGTGGACCCCTATCTTTGAGCAGAATAAAGAAAATGTAGTAGAAACTTTAGATGAATATATTCAGAATCTGGAAGCCTTCAAACAAAAATTAATCGATGATAATTATGAAGGTATATACCAAGAAATGGATAATACCAATAAGATAAAATCAATATTAAAAGGAATACCACAAAATAATAAAGACAGATAATAATGGAGAATACAAAGAAGTTAAGATCATGGCTAGATGATATGAAATTATCCCATCCCCTGGTAATTGCGGGGCCATGCAGTGCAGAAACTGAGGATCAGGTATTGGGAATAGCTCATGAGCTTAAAGATACAGATGTAAACTACTATCGCGCTGGCATATGGAAACCGAGAACCAGGCCGGGTAACTTTGAAGGGGTTGGAGCAATAGGTCTTAATTGGTTACAAAAAGTAAAGGAAGAAACAGGACTTAAAACAGCCACTGAAGTGGCAAACAAGAACCATGTAGATCTTGCTTTGGAACATGACGTGGATCTACTTTGGATAGGCGCCCGATCTACTGTCAGCCCTTTTATAGTTCAGGAAATTGCTGATGCTTTGGAAGGAACAGATAAAATTATCCTTGTTAAAAATCCGGTAAACCCTGACCTTTCTTTATGGCTGGGAGCAGTTGAACGATTGTCAAAAGCTAATATTAAAAAGTTAGGAGTAATACATAGGGGTTTTTCTACTTACGAGAAAACCAAATATCGGAATATACCAGAATGGCAAATGGCTATTGAACTGCAAACTAAATTTCCGGATCTGCCTTTGATTAATGATCCTTCACATA
>JABDPH010000442.1 GCA_013042925.1 Eudoraea sp. | reverse complement strand
GCGCAAAGTTGCCGCTTATGATGTAACTACCAAAGATTATTATCAGGATGATTACGATTACTATACAGTGGAATTCTATATCCCTGACGGTAAAATAGTTGCTGCTTATGATACTAACGGTAAGATTTTACGAACCATTGAAAAATTTGATGATATTAAATTACCTACTGCTGTATCTGAAGCCTTACTAGCTAGATTCCCAAACTGGACTATTGCTAAAGATGTATATAGGGTTACCTATACAGATAAAAAAGGTGCTAAAAAAGTTTACAAACTTAAATTAGAAAATGGTGAAAAAACCATGAAAGTTAAGATGAATGAAGACGGTGAGTTTCTCTAGTATCCGGAATAAGTTAATCTGATGGCGACTACCATTAATATGTAGTTGTCTTATTGAAATAAAAGGTTCTGTCTCAGTTAGCGGCAGAACCTTTTAATTTTTGCTTTATCCTTCGTACAATCTGATTATTTGCCTGAAGCGCAGCTGATCCAAATCATTTCAGGAAACCCTATCACAACATATCTTTACACCAATGAAGCCATAAAAAAGGCTATATATTAACTTAAAACGCAATACCATGAAAAAATTTATTACCGGTTTATTGGCTTTGGGGATAGCCAGTCTGGCATATTCTCAAGAGGTCAAAGTAGAAGAATTATCTGAAGTTGTAGTAGAGGCTGTAAATTACAAGTATTTAAATACAGCGGATAACAAAGAAGCTCCAGTGCCTGTTAAAATGCTGGAACGTAAAGCGGCAGCATATGATGTAACTACCAAGGATTATTATATGGATAACTATGATTATTATACTGTTTCATTTATTATTCCTGATGGGAAATTAGTTGCAGCTTATGGTCCCGATGGTAAAATTTTGAGAACCATTGAAAAATACAACGATGTTCCATTACCCGATGTAGTACGTCAAGCATTGCAGGACAGGTTCCCAAGCTGGGAAATTGTGAAAGATGTTTATCGTATTCGGTATGAGGATAGAGAAGGTGCCAAAAAGAACTTTAAGATTAAATTAAAAAATGGGGATAAAACAATGAGAGTTATGATGAGTGAAGACGGAGAATTTCTTTAGTACCCGTCCTTAATTGATATCAGAATTTTACCCCTGATGTTGCTACTTTGCAGGGCCCGGCATATTAAATTCCGGGCCCTTTTCAATGCCGTACATTATCTATAGAAGTTCATTTCATCTAAATAGGTCCAAACTGCGTCTGGAAGCATAGCCCTTATATTTTTTCCAAGTTTATGTTGTTTACGAATAAATGTGGATGAGATTTCCATTATTGGGGCATTTACCCACCGTACTTTTGGGTGTGAACTAAATTGATGCTCTGAAGAGCCTTCAGAAATACGGGGATACACATAAATTTCATGATTTTCCAATATTACCTCATAATTTTTCCATTTATGAAAGCTCTTTAAATTATCCTCCCCCATTATCAGGCAGAATTTACGGTCGTTACCATATTTTTCTTCCAGGTGAACCAGTGTATTTATCGTATAATTTGGCTGTGGCAGTTCAAATTCTATTTTGCTGGCCTTAAGTTTTGGATATTCTTTTACAGCTTCAAACACCATCTGATAGCGATGATTGTTATGCAGTAAGGTTTTCTTTATTTTGAACGGACTCTGAGGTGTAATCACAAACCATACTTCATCAAGATCAGAAAACTCCACCAAATAATTGGCAATGACCAAATGACCAATATGTATTGGGTTAAAAGTCCCAAAAAAAAGTCCTGTTTTCTTCATTTAAATATATGAACCTAGAATTTTTTAATGCACTATAAAGACCTTTCGCTGCAATACCTACTTTCTCTGTACACCAATAAAATTTGCGACTAAATCATGTGCCTCATTAAGTGCCGAATCCAAATCGTAGTTTTTAATAACTATATCAAACTGAGGTGCCGTGGCTAATTCTACTGAAGCTTTTGCGATTCGCATATTTATCTTATCATCACTTTCTGTACTGCGTTTTTTAAGTCTTATTTTTAGTTCGTCTACACTTGGGGGTTTTACAAATACGGCAAGCGTCTTTTTGGGGTATTTTCTTTTTATTCGCAATCCACCGGCAACGTCGATATCAAATATGACATTTTTTCCTTCGGCCCATAATCGTTCTACTTCACTTTTTAATGTCCCGTAAAAATTATCTCTGTATACTTCCTCCCATTCCAGAAAATCATCATTTTTTATATGCTTCTTAAATTCATTAGTAGTCATAAAATAGTAGTTTCCCCCATGCTTTTCCTTACCCCTTCTTGGCCTTGAAGTCGCGGAAACGGAAAAAGCCAGATTGAGTTCTTCCTGCTTTAATAGATATTCTACTATTGTTGTTTTACCACTTCCAGAAGGAGCAGCAAAAATGATAAGCTTACCTCCTCCCATTATAGTACATTGAGCATTTGTTCCTTAATTTTTTCGAGCTCATCCTTCATTTGTACCACCAACTGCTGCATAGGCGCATAATTGGCCTTAGAACCAATTGTATTAATTTCCCTGCCTATTTCCTGACTGATAAATCCTAATTTTTTACCATTAGAATCAGGGGATTTCATTGTCTCAATAAAATAGTCTAAATGATTCCCTAATCGAACTTTCTCTTCAGTGATATCATACTTTTCAAGGTAATAGATCAGTTCCTGTTCAAAACGGTTAGCATCTACTTCTGTCTTCAAATCAGCTACTGCTTTTTCCAAACGCTCACGAATAGTTGCCAATCTATCCGGATCCATTTTTACAACTGCATTTAAAAGGTTCTTTATTGATGAGATTCTTTCAGCAAAATCCTTTTCCAGTACTATCCCTTCTTTTGAACGAAAACTAATAATTTCTTCCAAAGCTTTCTTAAGGGCGTCTTGTATGATCTTATACTCAGAATCGTCTATATCCTCCCTGTCCGTTTTAAGAGCATCGGGCAATCTGAGTGCCATTTCCATAAGCTTAACATCATCTCCATCAGCGATAGATCTGAGCTGCTTAATGTATTGTTTAACCACCCCTTCATTCACGACAGAAGATGCCTCGTCTCCCGTGATTTCGACATATAAACCAAAATCTACTTTACCTCTTACCAATGAATTAGCAATTGTATTTCGAAGTTGCAATTCCTTCTCTCTGTAGGCCGAGGGCATACGGGCATTGATATCCAGATTTTTGCTATTCAGGGATTTTAATTCGATGGTGATTTTCTTTGACGGAAGCTGCACCACGTGCTTCCCAAACCCTGTCATGGATTGGATCATAAACTATATTTAATTTTGATAAAGGTACTAAAATCTATAAGGGATTTTCCGGAACTCAGACTAATTCCCTACAATTCCCTGATCCAAATATTCCTGTAGCTTACCCGGCTATTATCTCCATGATCCTGAAGTTTCAAGGGTCCTTTACCATGAGGTGGATTTTTTGGCCATCCTATATAAGGAGTAGTTCCTTTTATTTCTACATGATCCTGTACTAAGACACCATTATGAATAACTGTTATTGTACCCG
>JABDPH010000436.1 GCA_013042925.1 Eudoraea sp. | reverse complement strand
CTGATCCATCCATCAAAATTTACTCTTTTTAACTCTGTAAAAATGGCATCGTAGTCATTTAACCCTTTGCCAATCTCTCCATGGCGAAGTCTCTTAGCGTAACCTAAAACGCCGTCTTCTTCTTTACGCAGATCGTCTATGGTTCCTTCAATAAGATACCGATCACTGGCGTGCATTGTCACTACCCTGGAAGAAACTCTTTTCAACAATTCCAAGGGATCTTCACCAGCTAAAAAAGCGTTACTGGGATCATAATTAACTCCAAAATTTGGGTGATCTATATAAGACACAAGTTTGCAAAAAACATCCATTTTCTGAGCAAATTCAGGATAAGCCCAAAAATCGTCTTTATAGTGATTTTCTAAAATCAACGTAATTCCCAGATCGCTGGCATAGGGTAAACAATCTTTAATAGATTCTGCTGCCAACTCAATACCCTGTTCAATTGAAAGCTGAGGACGTTTTTGGCCAGAAAGGACCCGGCAATATGATCCTCCCAGGGCTTTGGTCATGTCAATCCAGTATTTTTGTTTTTTAATTTCGTTCTGCCTGAAGGATTTATCAGGGTGTGTAAAATCTGGTGAACAACATAGCATCGGAATCTCTTTTCCTTGATCTTCTACTCTTTTTCTGAATATATTCCAATTAGATTTATCTGCCATTTCCAGGAAACCCGCATACCATTCTAAACCATCGACCTGCAAAGCCATCGCTAAATCAATCCATTCCGTGACCTTCATAGTGCCCGTTTTACAAAGTTCTTGCATATAGGCTTTGGGAAAGACAGCTAATTTGGGCACTTTTAGTTTCGTTTTTATGGTTTATTTAGAATGAAATCCGCGCCAATTCTTTGGCAGATTTCGTCCTATCATCGGGTATTGTTCAAGCTCTAAGACCTGTCCGCTTACAGGGCCACATTCATCTGATAAAAGGTATACAGCTCCGGATGCAATCTCTTTTGGCTCAAAAATTCGTTGGGCTGGTGCAAACAAATCTGGTAATTTCTTATACCAATCATCATTCATCCCCTGTTGTTTTTGGTTTATTTTTTCGTTTTCTGTCAATACCCATCCAGGATTAATCTGATTTACACGTATCCCGTAATCACGGAATAAACTATCCCCAAGATTCCTGCTTAATGTCATCAGCGCACCTTTAGATATGCTATAGGCCAATAAATTAGGTTCTCCACTCCAGGAGTTAATAGACCCAATATTTACTACACAGCCCTTAGTTTCTTTAAGAAATGGCAAAGCTTCCTGTATTATTGCAAAGGGAGCCAGGGTATTAATTGCCAACATTTTTCTCATAAATGAAAGGCTTGTCGTATCTATATTTGAGGAAACGATCATTGCTGCATTATTAACCACAGCATCAAGTTTACCAAAGCGTTTAAGTGCTTCTTTTACCAAAAGTTCCGGTACTCCTTCCTGTGTTATATCCATGGTAACTGCAATAGATGCAACACTTCCCAATTCATCAACTAACGATTTCCCTTTTTTGTCACGTAAACCATTTATAACTACTTGTGCCCCTTCTTTTACACATGACCTTGCAATGGCCTGTCCTATACCGGTATAACCGCCGGTAATTAAAATTACTTTATTCTTTAAACGCATATGATGTTAATTAGGTTTTAAAATACTCTTTACCACCTTCCCGGAGTGCATAGCTTCAAAAGCCTCATTCCATTGTTCCAAAGGCCAAATGCCTCCAATTATAGGGCTTACATCCAATCGGCCTGTTGCCAGCAAGGAAAGTACTTTTTCCCAAATGGGCCAGTTGTGGCTGAAACTGCCTTGCAAGGTGACGTTTTTTTGTACAAGTGGATCCAGCGTGTGATTAAAAGGTTGCGGACCCCAGCCAACCTTGGTAATATGCCCATTTGGCCTTACCCATTTTAATGCTAATTTCAAGGTTTCACTCACCCCTGTTGCATCAATAACACAATCCGCCCCAAGACCATCTTGTTCAAGTGCCCACTGGGTAGCATCATCCACAATAATATCGCAGCCGTATTGCTTTGCTACAGATAATCTCTCTGCGTCTTTTTTGAGACCAACAATAGCTACCTGCGCACCACATAATTGAGCCATGGCTGCACACAATATTCCAATGGTTCCCGGACCCAATACAATAACACGATCGCCGGGCCGTATTTTTGAGTTAAGTACTACAGCATTATATGCAACCGAACATGGTTCTGTTAAGCAAGCCTGTTCAAAAGAAAGATTTTCAGGTATCAGATGCAGACATCTCGCGGGAACCTTAACAAATCTTGTCATTGCACCATTAACACCATATCCAAAACCCTTTCGTTCAGGATCCAGATTATAGAGGCCCTGTCTCGACAACGGACTTTGAGCATTTATAACAGCAGCTGTTTCACTCACCACCGCATCACCTTCTTTCCAAGCCTTAACTCCTTTACCAATTTCAGCTATATGGCCTCCAAACTCATGTCCCAAAACTACAGGGTAATTTACGGGCCAACTATGATCTGCAGTCCACTGATGCAAATCACTACCACAAACCCCTACGTTAGCTACTTCCAGAAGAACTTCGTCTTCACTTATGGTCGGCCTGTTTATCTCTCTGATTTCTACACTACCTTTTTTAGGAGCAAAATTTACAACGGCAATAGAGTTCATATAGTTATTATTTTATCTATAATTCTAGGCAGATTATTTGACTTATTTATATGCATGTATTCGGTCGCATATTAGTCTTAATGAGGTTTCAAGATCACCATCAGCAGTTTTAAACGAATCGGCATCAATGGTTAAAGGAGCTCCCAGTACAACCAGTGGCGCACCGTATTCCGGACATCTAATTGCCTGTTCCAGCGATAAACCGCCTACGGCCTGTACCGGAATATTAACAGCTGCTACTACTTCCCTTAACTGATCAAGCGGACTTGGCATAGTAAATCCCTGAGCAGCGATACCCCGGCGTTCATCATAACCTATGTGGTGTATAACATAATCACAACCAAGTTCTTCAAGTCTTTTGGCAGCGGCTACCATATCCGGGCAACCAAGGTTATCACCCATTACGGCCACTCCAAAATCTTTTCCTGCCTCAACGACTACCTTAATAGTTTCTTCATGGGCCCTCGCCATTACTACTACATGAGTTGCCCCTGCCTTTGCCATCATTTCGGCTTCCAGGTAACCACCATCCATAGTTTTCAGGTCTGCAACAATAGGTACAGCCGGAAAGCTTTCACGTAATTTTCTTACGCCATGTAATCCTTCTGCCAAGAGCAGGGGAGTACCTGCTTCCAGCCAATCGACACCTGCCCGCATAGCCAGAGCAGCAGTTTCCAGAGCCTCATCAATATTTGTAAGGTCTAAGGATATTTGGACAATTGGTTTCATAAATGCTTAGTATTCCTTTAATTTTATATTTCTGTATTCAACCTTCATTGGTGGGCCCACATGAACCTGCAAACCCAGAAAGCCAGAATATTTCCGGTTAACTGAATCCAGATCCGTTACCTCACTCATTAATACATCATTTATATAATGTTGTAAATGATTGTCTTTAACTATTAAATGGCAGCTATTCCAATCTTCTGGTCTTATCATAGATTTAAGACTGTCTGAGTTCCCGAGAGATGAAACTACCTTCCTGTGCTGCCAGGCATTATTTTTTACATTGGCCCGCAATGAACCGTGTTCAAATGGTTTTTCCTGCGATCTAATAATGGTATTTTCTCCTCTGTATGCAAGGGTAGTTCGTTTTCTCTCCTCGTAATTTTGGCCGGTATAGGTGTTCTTTCCGTCAATATCTGCCTGATATCCTTTTAGAGCAAAAGGGATTGTGTCTAAGCGTTCACTGCGATAATTTATACCACTGTTGCCAGCTGCAGAAATACGAAATTCCAATTTCAATTCAAAGTCGGCAGGTTGACCACCCTGCCAAATAATAAAAGTATTCCTTTTTAAAGGTGTTTCCGGTGTAACTTCACCAATAAGAACCCCATTGGACGCATGCCAGTATCCAGGGTTGCCTTCCCAACCTTCTAAGGATGATCCATTGAAAATTTGTACAAAACCCTCTTCCGCTTTATGGGCAATATCAGATTTCTCATTAGCAATCTGGTGTTTTTTATCTCTACAGGAATTGAAACACAAAATCAAAAAAGCATAAAAAATTATACCTAATGGAATTCGTTCCAACCTTTTGAATCTCATCCTCATAGGCTTAATTAGCTTAATGCATTTACTGAATTGATATTGAAAATTAAAACCATATTGATTTATAGTTGTATTTAAAAATACACATTTACAAAAGAAAATTGGCATCCATGTTCAAATAACAAGGAGTTCATGATAATTCTATAAATTTTATTGGGAATATTGTTCAGAGTGGTTGCAAAACAAAGCTTTCCAGACCTTTTAATTGTAAATTAACATGCTAGGTGTTATCTTTGTAGTAGTTTAATGAGATGACCACCGACCTATAGTTACCATCGCTCTGGCTAATTTTTTTGCAGGATTCACAATTCCACACTTACTTTTCCAAGCGCACATTTCTTAATCGCGTTTCTTTTTAAACTAAATTAGATTATCCAAATAAAACATTTTAATGGCAAGATCGCAACAGACCTATAGTAAAGGTGAAAAAGAAAAAAAGCGCTTAAAAAAGCGCGAGGACAAGAAAAAGAAAAAGGAAGCTCGTAAGGCAGCTGCCAAAGAAAAAGGTGGTGGAATTCAATTTGCATATGTTGATCACAATGGAAATTTAACTGATACTCCTCCCGATCCTTCAATGAAAGTGGAAATTGATGCAGAAGATATCATACTAGGTATCCCAAAAAAGGAAGAGGGAGATATAGAAGAAGTAGACCCTGTAAGAAAAGGGAAAGTTTCATTCTTTGACACTTCTAAGGGGTTTGGTTTTATCATTGATTCTGAAAACAATGAAAAATACTTCTGCCATGTAAGTGGTTTAATTGATGAGATAGTTGAAAATGATAAGGTTTCCTTTGAACTGGAAAAGGGCATGAAAGGTCTTAACGCCGTTCGGGTAAAGAAAATTTAACTGCAATCTTGCTCATAAAATTCCCAATTTTCAATTATTTTTAATTTAGTTGTGATTTTTTGATGTTTTGCTTTACTAATAGGTAAATGGTTAAATCAAAACAAATGAAATCAGACAACAAGTATTCAAAACTAATAGCATCTTTCTGCAAGTTCTATCAATGTGAGGTTCGCATGTTCAAAAGAATCCTGGGAATAAAATAGGTGCTTTATAGATCTTCAAGTGTTTCTTAGTTAAGTTCGGTGCTTTTCCTATAACCTAATATTCTGTAGCTTATCCAATAATAGCTGCCATCCCATTTTTGTATTTGCCTAAATAACGGCTCAAAGTCATTGCTTCAATTTTTAGTCCGGTTTTGTAACAAAAACCAGCTATAAGCGTCTTTTTATTATATATCAATCAAAAAACGATCATCATGAGAACACTTGACATGAATTACATTAAACGGACTTTAAATTATCATATGGGTTATGGATGGAGTATGAGCAGACGTCATTCTTCAAAACAAACACAGAATAACAAAGTTTCTTAGCTTAATCCATTAGATCATGAGAAGATTATTATTGATAGCCATCAGCATAATTGCTCTAACTTCTTGTTCCAAGGATAATTATACAGGATCAGGAAATACGATATCAGAATTCAGAACTGTAGATACATTTACCAAAATTAGCAGTAATGGTACTTTTATTTTAAATATTACACAAGGGTCGGTACAATCACTGGAGATTATAGCGGATGATAATATTATTGACAAAGTAAATACAAGGGTTTCCAATGATCAACTGGAAATATATCTGGAAGATGGAAACTATAAAAAAACCTATTTGGAAGCCAATATAACCATACCGGAATTAAAAGGAATAAAAAACGAAGGTACGGGAGATGTCACTATTTTTGAGTTGCAGAATACAGGAACCATGGAAATTGAGAATATTGGGACTGGAAATATAGCTATTGCCGGCTATACAGATAACTTTAATATTCAAAACATGGGCTCCGGAACCATTAGCAGTGCTGAGTTTATGGCAGCGAATGTAGCGTTGCGTATTGAAGGCTCAGGAGATTGTGAAGTCTATTGCACTGAAAGTTTAAATGTCAGCATTGAAGGTAGTGGTAATGTATATTATAAAGGCAGTCCTACAATAAATATGGATATTTCCGGCTCAGGACAGGTTATTCCAATGAATTAAAATTGTTCACATTTGTCGGTAAGATTTGCCAACGGTATTACTTCTCCGGGTAACAAATTGTCTAAAGTTATTTCTCCTACACGTATCCTAACAAGGCGGAGCGTTGGGAAACCAACTGCTGCGGTCATTTTGCGTACCTGCCTGAACTTGCCTTCAGTAAGTGTAATACTTATCCAGCTGTTTGACCTGTGTCTGCCTATTCTAAGCTTTTTGTCGGCACCAGGAAGTATTGGCAGGGTATATAATTTGCGAATCTTACAAGCTTTGGTAGTGTATCGTTTTCCTTCAAAACCTATTTCAACCCCATTTCTTAAAAGCATTATCGCCTCATCCGTAATTTTTCCATCTAGCTGGGCATAATACTCTTTTTCTACTCCAGAGCGATTTATAGAATCACTTAGCTTGCCATCTGTGGTAAAAAGTAGCAGCCCCTCAGATTTCTCATCGAGTCTTCCTATGGGCATAACCCCATCCGGAAAATCGTAAAGCTCATTTAAAAATTTCTTTATTCGTAGCTCCCGTGGGTTTTTTGAAATAAGCTGACTTATTATGCCACAGGGTTTATAAAGTTTAAAGTGAAGTGATCTAGTATCCATTGGAGTTGGCA
>JABDPH010000040.1 GCA_013042925.1 Eudoraea sp. | reverse complement strand
CACATGAGGAAGAAAAAATTGCAGTTGAAGGAGGTAAAGGAGGCAGAGGGAATTGGCATTTTAAGACCCCAACAAACCAAACGCCGAGGTATGCACAACCCGGTATACGGGGGCAAGAGAAACAATTAACCCTGGAACTTAAAGTCTTGGCAGATGTTGGTTTGGTAGGATTTCCGAATGCGGGTAAATCTACACTGCTATCTGTAATGACTTCTGCGAAACCGAAAATAGCAGATTATGAATTTACTACACTAAAACCTAACCTGGGAATTGTAAAGTACAGGGATTTTAGGAGTTTCGTCATGGCAGATATTCCAGGAATTATTGAGGGTGCTGCCGAAGGCAAGGGTTTAGGACATTATTTTTTGCGGCATATTGAACGCAATTCAATACTACTGTTTTTAATTCCAGCAGATAGCACGGATATCAGTCAGGAATACGAAGTTCTTTTAAATGAACTAAGAAAGTATAATCCGGAACTATTGGACAAAAACAGATTAGTAGCCATCTCCAAATCAGATATGTTGGATGATGAGTTAATTGGGGAAATTAAAATTGAATTGGATAGGGATTTAAAGGAGACCCCCTATATCTTCATCTCATCTGTATCAGAAATGGGACTGGATGAGCTTAAAGATAGGCTTTGGCTGCTCTTAAACGATTAAAGATTACAATTTTCAGCTTCCCTGTTTTTTTTCTTTATTTTTATATAAAATTGCTTATGAGAAGTATAATGATCATGCTGATTGTTCTATGCGCAATTTCCTGCAGTACGGTGCGCGTAAACTATGATTACGATAAATCTGCTGATTTTACCAGTTACAATACTTATAATTATTATCCTCAGATGCAAACCGGTCTAAGTGATTTGGATTCAAAGCGACTTTTTAATGCGATTGATTCAACTATGCAAACGCGTGGAATTTTATTATCCGAGGAACCGGATTTTTATATCAATATTCAAAGCCAGTCTTTTGTTACTCCCAGCAATAGCTCAGTAGGTGTTGGAATAGGGGGAACAAGCGGAAATGTAGGCGGGGGTGTATCTGTAGGTGTTCCCTTAGGGGGCTCCAATCTCGAACGGGAGATAATTTTTGATATGGTGGATAGCCAAAAGGATGCTTTATTCTGGCAGGCAATAAGTCTAAGTAATTTTAGTGAAAACAATTCACCTAGAACCAGAGAAAAAAAGCTTTATGAAATTGTTGCGAAAGTATTTTCAAAGTACCCTCCATTAATAAAGAAAAGTAAAAAATAATCTACCATAGTTCCACCAAATAAATACTTGAATAAAGGATAGGGAAACAAAAATGCCCAATAGGTTTTCCTAAAATTTTATGTTGGAGATATAAATTTCGATATTCTGAGAAACTAAAGGTGGTCATTAAATTACACAAAGCTTAGGGACAACATTCACTTTGGCAAAAGAATCAATGCTTAGGCTAACGCTGATAATTTTTTTAAGGATTAAAATTCGTTTACGACTTAATGGGTGAGTATATGTGGATAGATAGTATGAGACAATTCATGTTCCTTATAGTTTTAACTAGTGTCATTGCTTTGAATGCGCAAATGGTCTCCTCTGATATAGACTATTGGATAGATGCCGGAAATTACAAGCGCGCCAGTGAATTATTATTAGAACAACCCAAGCTGTATTCCAATCCTGTCTTATTAGACAAATTAGGAGAAAGTTATGCGTATCAGGAAGAATGGGACAAAGCTATCGACATATATAAAAGGTTAACGAGCTTAATTATGGATAACCCTTCTTACTTTTTTAAGTACGGAGGAGTTTTGGCAAAAAAGGCTCAAAACAGTAATCCTTTTGTTGGACTTACTCTTATAGGTCCCATAAAATCGAACTTTAAAAAGACCCTCATTCTTGATCCGTTACATACCGGAGCACACTGGGCCCTCATAGATTTTTATGTTTCGCTGCCGGGAATCGTTGGCGGAAGCTATGTTAAAGCATATGAACTTGCTAAGCAACTAAAGCAGATTTCATTATTAGACGGTTATTTAGCCCTTGCTTATGTATATGAATATGACGATGAACCAGCTAAGGCTAAGACAAATTATTTAAGGGCATTATCCTTGGTGAATGATTTCAAAGAGTTTGAAAGAAGCCAATTGAATTATCAGTTAGGTAAAGTATGTAGTGATTATGGACTTCAATTAGATACAGGAATAGAATATATGACCACATATATTGAGAATCATTCAATTAAAGATGGGGTCCCACTAGAATGGGCCTATTATCGGATGGCACTTTTATACCGAAAAAAAGGCAACAAAAAGAATTCTTTACTTTGGATAAACATAGCTTTAGAAGAAAAAGAAGGATTTAAAAGAGCTTTGGAAGAAAAAAAGCGGATTCTGGCTTTAAAAGATTAGAATGACTATTTAATTCAGGGATTGCTGTTTATAGTGATTTTAGTAAGCCACCATCTATTGGAATGTTTGTGCCTGTTATATAAGAAGCTTTGTCGGAAGCCAGAAAAGCAACTAAATATCCATATTCTTTAGGATCGCCTATACGTTTCACAGGCACCTGTTCTTCCATGGTCTTACGGACCTGATCCACAGAAATACCCATTTGTTCAGCTTTCTTTTTATTCAAATCTGAGATTCGCTCCGTATCAAAGTATCCTGTTAATATATTGTTTACTGTAATTTTATCTCGGGCAACTTCAGTGGCCAATGATTTTGCCCATGTAACCACTGCGGCCCGGATAGTGTTCGAGAGAGCCAAATAACCCAATGGTTCCTTTACAGATATAGAGGCTACGTTAATTATACGCCCCCATTTATATTGCATCATGTTTTTCAAAGCCAGTTCAGTGGTGTATACCACAGACTTAAACAACAGGTCAAAGGCCTCCTGATAATCTGTGATATTCTTCTCTAGGGCATTGCCGGGAGCCGGCCCTTGTGTATTATTTACAAGTATGTCTACTCTATGATCTTCAAAGTGCCTGGAGATTATATTTTTATACTTATTAAAATCCGTAAAATCCACAACCAAATAGTCATGAGGGGGGCCGCCATTAGGTGCAAGGCTGGCTGCAATAGATTTTAATTGATCTTCACTCCTGGCCATAAGAGTAACCCTGGCACCACTTGCTGCCAATTGATGGGCAATTGCTTTGCCAATACCACGGCTGCTACCTCCCACCAGGGCATTTTTTCCTTTTAAACTGATTTGCATAATCTATATTATTTATATTCTTCCCGCACAGGACTAAAAATGTCCATAAGCTTACAGGGAGTTAGGGCCTTACCACTATGTGGAATATTGCAGGGAATAATTGCCAACTCCCCGGGTCTGTAGATTTTAGTGACGCCCGCCACCTTAAATTCAAAATCCCCTTCCAATACGTGCATAATCTGCTCGTTAATGTGAGAATGTTCCGGAACTGTCGCTCCCTTTTCCACCTCCCAGAAGGCAAGTGTCATGGTCTTGCTATGGATCATTTTACCATGAAAACCTGGTATTATTTCTTTCGTTTCAATGTCTGATAATGCTAAATTCATTGGATACTGGTTTTTTTCAATAGATACATATGTTCATTAAGGACCTCTTCTATAGGTAAGAACCGTTTGGGCTCATAACGGGCCGAAAGGCTAAATGTATCCTGATGGTCTATTAATTTATAATTTTTAAGGTTTCTATAAAATTTATCCGCAACAGTTTGATATTGAAATCTTTTATTTTTTTCAAGATTGCTTTCAACATAATCGATCAGTTTTTTAAACACTAATTGTTTTTCCAATTGGGGTAGAAAGGATACACTGCCTAAATATTCATCGGGTTCCTGAATGCGGTCAAAGAGTTTAAAAAGCCTTTTCGTATCATCATTACTTAAAAAGAAGAGTACCCCTTCCAGCAGGATAA
>JABDPH010000434.1 GCA_013042925.1 Eudoraea sp. | reverse complement strand
CCTGGGAAAAGGAAAAAGGGATTTTTAAAGATTCCCTTAATGAAGAAAAACTGGTATATATCTATGTAGATAACCTGAATGATCAGAAGATCAATTTAATTTACAAGGATTCCCTTCAGCTTTTTATCAATTTATCTGATTCTACTAAAACAAAAGAGCTATATCTTTACCTCGATGAAAAAATTGGGGCACAACAAACACAATTAAAACATTAAAAAACAGTTACCTACTAGAAAACCCATAGTTTAAACAAATGAAATTACTATTCCTAAATCTTCTGCTTCTACCTATAATGATGTTTTCCCAAAATAAACTTTCGGTAGATGTTACAGGCGTTAAAAGCGATAACGGCAGTGTACATGTTGCAGTTTACGACAGTTCTGATAGTTTTTTGGATTCAGATAAAATGTTTTCCGGAGGCACTAGTAAGGCCCAATTAGGGAATACATGGGTAATAATAGATGATTTACCTGATGGGGAGTATGCGCTGGCCATTTTTCATGATGAAGACGGTGATGACGAATTGGATACCAACTGGATTGGAATCCCAAAAGAACCCATTTGTTTTTCCATTGGTAAGATGAAAACGTTTGGACCTCCAAAATACAGCGAATGCTCATTTAAAGTAGAAGGGGATAAAGAAATTCAGGTTTCTCTTTAAAGAAAATTTACTTCATTTAACGTATCATCTGAAAAGCAGGGAACCGCAAGTCTCTTTTAATAAACTCATAGTTACCTATTAGGGCTTAGATCCCTGAAACAGACTCGTATTTACTAAGATCAGATGACTTGAATTGTCAGAAGATTAAAATTTTGTTAATTTGCTTTTTGAAACGATTGTTTCAGTATATATTTACTTTATAATTAAAAGGTAATGGCGCGTTTGGTAGAATTTAATAGGGAGCATGCAGTTCGTCAGGCCATGAATGTGTTTTGGGAAAAGGGCTATAATGGAACCTCAATGCAGGACCTGGTAGACGCAACAGGGCTTAACAGGTCGAGCATATATAATTCCTTTGGCTCCAAAAAGGAATTGTACCAGACTACTTTGGAGTTTTATCAAAAGGAGAGTGGTGTCTTATTTCACAAAGCCCTCTTAAATGCAAAGGACCCTTTAAGTGCTATCCGCCTGGTATTCGAATCTTTTTTACCTCAAATAACAAGCAAAGAAGGCGACAGGGGGTGTTATGCAATGAACTGCAAGTCTGAATTGGGCAACCAGGAAGGGGATGTAAGAAAATGGCTTTTGGCTAATCAGGAAAATACGGTGGAGATTTTTAACGGACTAATTAAAGAAGGACAAGAGCAAGGCATAATTAATTCTAAAGAAGACAGTAGAACATATGCCTATTTCATTTTTAATGCCTTTCAGGGCTTTAGAATGACAGGAATTTTAATAAAAGACAGAAAGGTTTTGGAAAAAATTATTAATAATACGCTTAAAGTAACATCGTAAATTTTTTTAACAAATACTGGAACGAACATTCCAGAATATAAACATTGAATCATGAATAAAATTAAAGACAAAGTAGTAGTAATATCTGGTGGAAATTCCGGAATAGGTTTGGAAACAGTAAAGCGTTTTTTGGAGGAAGGTGCCAAGGTAGTGTTTTCAGGAAGAAGACAGGAGGCCTTAAATGAGGCGTCTGCATCCTTAGCGGGAGACTTCAAAGCTGTTTTAGCAGATCAGTCCAAAATTGAAGATAATAAAAGACTGATAGAAGAAGCGGTTAACGCTTATGGAAAAATTGATGTCCTTTTTGTAAATGCGGGAGTTGCCTATTTTATGCCAGCTGATTCAATAGATGAATCACATTTCGATTCTCAATTTAATATAAATATCAAAGGCCCTGCATTTCTTGTAAAGAATGCTATCCCTAATTTGAATGATGGAGGAGCCATAATCTTTAATACGTCTATAGTGCACTTAAAAGGTTTTGAAGGCGCAGCGGTTTACAGTGCAACCAAAGGTGCGCTTAGAGCGTATGCGAGGGTATTAACTACGGAACTGGCACCTCGTCATATACGCGTTAATTCAATAGCTCCCGGACCAATTGCAACTCCTATTTATAATAAAATGGGTATGCCCGAAGAAGCAGTTTCGCAGATGGGACAGGGCTTTGCCGCCTCAAATCCTTTGAAACGTTTTGGTGAATCACAGGAAATTGCCAATGCGGTCCTTTTCCTTGCTTCCAATGATGCCAGTTACGTAAATGGTATAGAGCTCGCCGTAGATGGTGGTATGAGCCAGATCTAGCATTCAAAGTTAAGAGTCTAACCCATCAGAATTTTCCTGATGGGTTTTTTGTTGTTTATAAGTTGAGGTATTCCCCCACTATCTGTATATTTAAAAATATTATGGAGACTATACTACTTGTTCAATTGCTGGGTGCTTTGTTTGGATTACTTGCCGTATTATTTGGTGCATTTGGTGCCCATAAGTTAAAGAAATCACTGTCAGAGGTTCAGCTTAAAAGTTTTGATACAGGGGTAAAGTATCAAATGTTCCATGCTATTTTATTGCTCATATTAGGATTTAACCTTGGTTTTACAACAGCTTTGGAGAAAAATATGGCCTACTGCTTTATATTGGGCACTATTCTTTTTTCTTTCAGTATTTATGGACTTGTAATCGGGGCTTCAAAAGGAAAATCCCTGAAATTTTTGGGCCCAATTACCCCTATAGGGGGATTACTTTTGATTATAGGTTGGGGGTTGTTGTTTTATTCTTTTATTGCCAATATGGTATAAGCTCAATGGCATCCGCAATTACCCTCTTCACATCCGCTTTTGGTTCCTTTTTTGGAAGCAAACAGACGCTTGGGCAGCAGGTATTTTTGGGCTAAGTAGAAGATGGCTATAGCCAGAGTAAGATAAACTAATATGGGTTGTAATACACTCATTTTATTTCAAAACCTGATATGCAATTAAAGCCACAATATACGCAAAAACGCTCATTATTACTAATTGCGCCATCGGCCATCGCCAGCTATTGGTCTCGCGCTTTACGATAGCCAGCGTACTCATACATTGCATGGCAAAGGCATAAAACAGTAGCAATGAAATACCTGATGCAAGATCAAATAATGGTTTTTTGGTAACCGGATTTATTTCCGAGGCCATCCTGTGTTTAATGGTATCTTCTTCATCATTTCCAACACTGTAAATGGTCGCTAAAGTTCCCACAAAAACTTCCCGTGCAGCAAAGGAAGTCAACACGGCAATCCCTATCTTCCAGTCGTACCCTAATGGCGCTACCGCGGGTTCCAGAGCCTTACCAATAATACCGATATATGAATTTTCAAGTTTAAAACCTGCAATTTCCTGATTTCGTGCTTTCTTAAAAAGAACAAGCTCCTTCTGATTTAATGAATCCCTTAGGACATTAGTATTAATTTGGTCTAAACTATCCTTTAGGAACGTTTCATATTCATTCAATTCATTTTGAATGCTGGTAGTATTGTAACTTGTTAAACCATCAGTTTCAATTCTTTCACTAATTATTTTATCGGCATTTCTAAAGTTGGAGGAGTAGCCATTCGAACCTAAAAACCATAAGACAATTGAAATTGCGAGGATAATTTTACCGGCACCATAAACAAAACTTTTAGTCTTTTCAACAACAGTAAAGGCAACATTTTTAAGCAGGGGTAACTTATAGCTTGGCATTTCTACCATAAAAAATGAACTGCTTTTTATTTTCAAAACTTTGTTTAGAATCATTGCAGATCCAATTGCAGCCCCAAACCCAATTAAATAGAGCAAAGTAAGTGTAAGTGCCTGGTAACTTAAGCCTATAATTCTTCCTTCGGGAATAACAAGGGCTATAATGATGAGATAAACAGGAAGTCGTGCGGAACAGGTAACAAAAGGGGTTACTAAAATAGTGATTAGTCGTTCTTTCCAGTTTTCAATATTACGAGTTGCCATCACCGCCGGGATAGCACATGCCGTTCCTGAAATTAAAGGGACCACGCTTTTACCACTTAGTCCGAACGGCCTCATAATACGATCCATTAGAAAAACCACTCTGCTCATATATCCGGACTCCTCCAGGAGTGCAATAAACAAAAACAAGAAGGCAATCTGAGGAATAAATATGACAATTCCACCGATTCCCGCCAGGATGCCTTCGGCAATAAGATTGGTAAACACTCCGGGGGGTAGTGTAGCTTTTATCCAATTACTTGCAGCGGCAAATTGTTCATCAATAAAATCCATCGGATAGCTACTCCAGTCATAAATAGCTTGGAAAATGGTTAATAATATTACAAGGAAAATTAAGTAACCAAATATCTTATGGGTTAGAATCCTATCTACTGTAGCTCTGAATCCTGTTGCAGCATTCCTGTCTACTTTATAGGTTTCTTTTAATACACCGTTTATAAATTGATACCTTAAGATGGTTTCCTTCTGCTGCAGCCTCTTAAGTTCTGCCTTGGACTTAGTAGCAAAAGAGGAGGTATCTTTTACCTCTTTTTTCTCAATAGGCATAAAATTTACATCCTGGGTAATTACCAGCCACAGTTTGTAGAGATCTTCATTGGGGAATGTCCGCTCTAATCTTTCAAAATATTCCGGTGCTATTACAGTGGTGTCTAC
>JABDPH010000432.1 GCA_013042925.1 Eudoraea sp. | reverse complement strand
GTTTCAAGAGCGATATTAAGGAAGACTTCTGTATCTGGCTTAATTTCTCTTTCTGAATGGAAATAGATTATCTGTTCTTCGGTAATTCCTTCAATCAAATAATGACTTCCCATAGGGTATGATTTTTTTATAACTACAGGAAGCCCAGAATTTCTAGATACCTTAAACTCATGGGCGTAGACAATAATTTTTCGTTTAGTATCCGCATATGATTTTATAACGTTTATAGGTACTAAATTGGCTTCCCCAAAGAGTGAAGCAATATAAAGGTTTCCGGGATTTTTATACAATTGCAATATAGGTTCGTCAGCCAATATTTGGCTATCCTTAAGTACAAGTACCCTGTCTGCAAATGGCAATATATCATTATGGTCATGAGTAGCAGTTAAGCAAGTAATCTGCTCCTCTTTCAGGTAGTTAAACAAATTTCTTCTCAGGCTGTTTTTTCTAAAATTGTCGATATGACTGAACGGTTCATCCAGCAGCAGCAACTCCGGTTTTTGAGCTAGAGCCCTGGCTAAAGCAACACGCTGTTGCTGTCCAATACTCAGATGCTTTACCTTGGTATTTGCATACTGCTTCATTTCAATAACCTCAAGCAATTCTTCAGTACGTTCTTTTAGTTCTTTGGGATAAATTACAGAGAGAAACTCGGCAATATTTTCTGAAACGGTAGTTACCCCCATTAGGTCGAACCCCTGCGACATATATTTTACGTAAGACTCTCCCGGGACGAGCTTATAAAGAGGCCCCTTTACCTTTTTCTTCCCCCAATATATTTCTCCTGATGCCGGTTGCAGAGAACCGTATATTAGTTGTAAAAGAGTGCTTTTACCGCAACCGCTTTCGCCCATTATGGCAAGATGCTCACCTCTTTCAACAGAAAAGCCAATATCATCCAATACCGAATCCTTGTCATAAGCAAAAGATAGACCGGTTATTTTTAACATGATAATAGTTTATTGACGTTCAAAAAAAAATCCGTTTCTACAGAAACGGATTTTGTTCTGTATTATTGATAGTTATTCTTTAAATTCCTTGATGACCGCTTTATTTGGTAATTCCTCATAGTTCATATTGTATAAGGTAAATGCAAATATATCGGCGTATTGCTCAATTGTTTTACTGACTGGGGTACCCGCTCCATGGCCTGCATTAGTTTCAATGCGAATAAGGGTAGGGTTAGGACCAGATTGTTTCTCCTGAAGTTCAGCCGCAAATTTAAAACTATGCGCAGGTACAACACGATCATCATGATCTCCTGTTGTAATAAGAGTCGCAGGGTATTCCACCCCTTCTTTTACATTATGAACAGGAGAATATCCTTTTAGGTATTGAAACATTTCTTCGTTATCCCCAGAAGTTCCATAATCATAATGCCAACCGGCTCCTGAAGTAAAAGTGTGATAACGCAACATATCCAAAACACCTACTGCAGGCAGTGCCACTTTCATTAGTTCAGGTCTTTGGGTCATTGTAGCCCCTACTAAAAGACCACCATTAGAACCACCTCTTATTGCTAAATTCTCCGATGAGGTATATTTATTGTCAATAAGATACTCCGCGGCAGCTATAAAATCGTCGAACACATTTTGTTTTTTTGTTTTTATACCGGCATTATGCCATTTTTTTCCATATTCTCCACCACCTCTCAAGTTTGGCACGGCATAAACACCACCTTGCTCCATCCAAATCGCATTGATAGTGCTGAAAGAAGGGGTAAGGCTTACATTAAATCCACCATATCCATAAAGAATGGTTGGGTTTTTAGAATTGAGTTCGAGTCCTTTTTTATAAGTTATAATCATTGGGACTTTTGTTCCGTCTTTAGATGTATAGAAAACCTGTTTAGACTCATAGTCATCCGGATTAAAATCAATTTGTGGTTTCCAGTAAGGAACATAATCGCCTGTTTCCACATTGTATTTATAAGAAGAACCCGGGGTATTATAATTAGTAAAAGAAAAGTAAAATTCCTTTTCTTCTTTTTTTCCACCAAAGCCATTTGCGCTACCTATACCAGGCAGTTTTATTTCCCGGATTAGCTTACCGTTATAATCATATTGCAAAACTTTTGAGATAGCATCAACCATATATTCTGCAAAAAAGTAACCCCCGCCGGTATTGGGACTAAGAACATGCTCTGTTTCAGGGATAATATCTTCCCAGTTTGCCGGACCCGGGTTTGAAGCATCTACAGCAATGATCTTCTTATTGGGGGCATCTAAATTGGTAACAAAATATAGCTTAGAGCCAACATTTTCAATGATGTCGGTATCCGAATCTTCATGGTCTAATATGGTTATGAGCTTATTATCTGACTTACTTAAATCTTTTAAATAGAGCTTATTACCTGCGGTAGAATTTGCGGCTGAAATAAGAAGGTACTTATTATCTTCAGTTACATTTGCACCTACATACCTATGCTTTTCTTCGGGGATGCCTCCAAAAATTAATTCATCAGAATTTTGTGGGGTGCCTAGCTTATGGTAATAAAGTTTGTGCTGGTCTGTCTTGGCAGAGAGTTCACTTCCTTCAGGTTTATCATAACTAGAATAATATAAACCTTCATTCTTGTACCAGGATAAGCCACTAAATTTTACATCAATAAGGGTATCCTCAACAATAGTTTTATTTTCGGTCTCCATTACAATTACCTTTCTCCAGTCGCTTCCTCCCTCGGAAATGGCATAGGCAGCCATAGAACCGTCTTCCGTGAAACTCAAACCCATTAGGGATGTAGTTCCGTCTTCCGAAAAACTATTGGGATCTAAAAAAACTTCGGCTTCCTGATTCTCTTTTTGACGGTAAAGGACATATTGGTTTTGCAGCCCGTCATTCTTATAAAAATAGGTATAATCACCTTCGTTGAAAGGGGAACTGAGTTTTTCGTAGTTCCAAAGTTGTTCCAATCTGTTTTTCAGATCTTCCCTGAATGGTATTTTTTCCAAATACCCAAAAGTAACCGCGTTTTCTTCTTTTACCCATTTTTCCGTTTCTTCGCTTCGGTCATCTTCTAACCAACGATAAGGATCCTTAACGGTAGTCCCAAAATAAGTATCAACGGAATCTGCTTTTTTAGTCATCGGATAATTCACGGCAATAACATCTTTTTTTTCTGAATTCTGGCAAGAAATATTTATTAAAATAAGAAGTAATAGTATCCCTATATTTTTCATGGTAGTTAAAATTTATGAAGACCAAAAGTACCATAAAAAAACCTTTAAGTGCCAATGCAGTTAAAGGTTTTAACAGATTTTATGATACTAGAATCAGATGAGTTCTTTACTTACCAGGTATTCCGCTATTTGAACTGCATTGGTTGCTGCACCTTTTCTGAGATTATCAGCAACTATCCACATATTTAAAGTGTTTCGTTGGGTTTCATCTCTTCGAATTCGCCCCACAAAAACGTCGTCTTTATCATGCGCATAAACCGGCATAGGGTATGTGTTGGTATCCGGATTGTCCTGCACAACAACACCCGGAGTATTATTTAGAATTTTTCTCACCTCATTTAGTTCAAAGTCAGATTCAAATTCAACATTAACCGATTCGGAATGGCCACCTGCTGTAGGAATCCTCACAGCAGTTGCTGAAATTGAAAATGTACGGTCGTCCAGTATCTTTTGGGGTTCCCTCGCCAATTTCATTTCTTCTTTGGTATAGCCATTTTCCATAAAAGTGTCGCAATGAGGTAAAGCATTTCTATTGATAGGATATGGATATGCCATTTCACCTTGTATTCCGGCCATCTCATTCTCCAACTGTTTTACGGCTTTTACCCCTGTACCTGAAACGGATTGATATGTTGAAACCACCACCCGCTTCATTTTATATCTGGAGTGCAAGGGTGCCAGCACCATGACAAGCTGGATTGTTGAACAATTGGGATTGGCAATTATTTTATCTGCTTTTGTAAGTGTATTTGCATTAATTTCCGGAACTACCAACTTTTTTTCAGGATCCATGCGCCAGGCAGAAGAGTTATCAATTACGGTTGTACCCACTGCAGCAAACTTTGGTGCCCAAGTTAATGATGTGTCTCCTCCGGCAGAAAAAATGGCCAGATCGGGACGCGCGGCAACGGCATCCTCAAGGCCTATTACGCTAATGGATTGTCCATTATAGGACATCTTTTTGCCAACAGATCGCTCTGATGCTACCAATAACAATTCAGATATTGGAAAATCTCGCTCCTTGAGTACTTTAAGCATTACCTCACCAACCATACCGGTGGCGCCTACCACAGCTACCTTCATGTCTTTAAAATTTAGTGGGCAAAGGTATTGCAACCAATGTTGAAGAACAAGACTTTTTATAAAAAATATAAATATATAACAATATGTTATATAATTAACAACCATAAAAAAATGGCCACCAATTCAGTTTACGAAAGCTAAATGGTGGCCTTTAGGTTAATTTAGTAATGTAGCGGTAACTCCCGAAGTGGAAGCTTTATATCTAATTATTTTTTCAGTAAATCTCTGATTTGTGTTAAAAGCTCTTCCTGACTTGGTCCTGAAGGAGCTGGCGGTGGTGGTGGCGTTTTTGTTTTGTTATAAGCCTTAACGATAATAAACATTACAAATCCTACAATAAGGAGATTAACAATGGTGTTTACCCACGCACCCCATCGAACTGCATTTTCGGCTACATAGCCCGGTTCTCCTTCGACTCCAGAAGCCTCTGTGAGTACATACTTTAAATTGGCAAAATCTACTCCTCCAGCAAATTCTCCTACTATTGGCATAATAATGTCCGCTACGAAGCCATTAATAACGAGGCCTATGGCTCCGGCCATGATTACCGCAACTGCAAAATCAATTACATTGCCGGTCATAATAAAATTCTTAAATTCTTTTAACATGTTATTAGTTTTTAAATGGTTAGATAATAAATGCACTGGTAAG
>JABDPH010000424.1 GCA_013042925.1 Eudoraea sp. | reverse complement strand
ATTTCACTGAAGGTGTTGATCAGATCAGAACCGGTTGGCCTTCTACCGGATTTGAGATGCCTGTTGATATTGCTTTGGGAAACATCCATATGGCCGAAATTGCCGGTAATGGAGGACAAAGGAATGTCTGGTATGATATCCTGAATTGTGGGTTTAAAATCCCGGCAACAGCGGGGCCCGACTGGGCTATTAAGGATACACCGCGCGTTTATGTTAATCTGGGGAATGAGGAATTTACGCTGGATAACTGGAGGAGGAACTTACAAAGTGGTAAAAGTTTTATAACCACCGGCCCCATGATATTCTTTAAAGTAAATGGTGAGCAGCCCGGAAGCACCCTCAATGTTGAAAAGGGCCCTGTTTCGTTAGAAATAGATGCCAGGGCGCTTACCCCCAATGGGAAAATCCCGGTTGAAATAGTATATAATGGAGAGGTGGTTTTAAGTGGCGCAGAAGTTCCCGGTAAGATTACCCTGGAAGATTCTGGTTGGCTTGCTGCACGTTGTGAAGGAGCGCATACTAATCCTGTCTATATCAACTTTAAAGGCAGGCCGGCTGGCTATGCGGAACCAGCCAAAAAATTCATTGAGGTAATTGATCGTCTGTCTGAATGGGTGAATACCAAAGCCTTATTTTATGATGAAAATCAAAAAAGAGAAGTACTTGAGGTCATTGGTAACGGACGAGCAGTTTATGAAAATATAATTCAAAGGGCAGAGCACTTGGAGAGAAGGTAAGTATAGACCGGCATGTCTGACAGGTTGATGGAATAATTGCAAGTTGGTTTAAAAACAGTATCTTGAAATTGGCCTTATTAAGATGCGTAGCCTAATGGAAAGAATGTTTTAATGGAGATTCTGGAAACACTTTATAATGAGCTTATTAATTTCCTGGGGATATCTCAGGTCTGGGAACTTTTAAAAACCGGGAATTATGAGGCCTTTAGAACCTATGATGGAATAGTCTCTCTGATCTATCCCATAATTCCACTGCTTGTAATCCTTGAGTTGATCCTGGGGCTGGTCTATAAAAACCCACAGGCCAAGGTATATAAAGTCAATTTCCTTATTTACATCTTTAACAGGTTTGTAGGCAGGTTTATTGCCATTGCTATGGTAGCTTTTTGCATCGGGCTATTTCAGCCATTGGCCCCTTTTCAAACCAGTTTAACCTGGTATTGGTTTATCTATGGCTACATTGTCTGGGAGTTTGGCCATTTTCTTTACCATTACTGGGGCCACAAAGTACGGCTGTTCTGGTGTCTGCACTCTACGCATCATGCTCCCGAAAACATGAACCTTACTGTTACTTATGCACACTTCTTTTTAGAAGCTCCTTATGCCGACACTATTCGTACCACCGTCTGTATTTTGTTGGGGGTACAACCCGAGCTCTTGTTTTTAATCATGTTTATAGATGGCACCTACGGGGCGTTTATTCATATTGGTGAAAACCTTTTAAAAGATGGCAGGCTTGGCTTTTTAAACAAGTTTATCCTGACACCATCCCATCATAGGGTGCACCATGCCCGCAACCCCCTTTATATAGACACCAATTTTTGTAATCTGCTGAATATATGGGACAGGGTTTTTGGAACATACCAGGATGAAGACAGGGATGTTAAAGTTGAATACGGAATTACGAGGGAAATGGATTCCGGGAATTTCCTGGATGTCTATTTCGGAGAAATTGTGGCCTTATTCAAAGATGTATATAAGGCTCCCGGCTTGAAAAACAAATTCTTATATATGGTTATGCCACCGGGATGGCATCATGAAGGTGATCACAAAACTGCCAGGTCAGTTCGTGATGCATTCCTCATTTCCCAGAGAATGAAGAATTGAACAAAAAATCGCTCATAATATATCAGGGGTTTCAGAAAGTAACTTATAGTTTAGACATGCTGTTATGACAATGTAAATATTGACAGGTTAAATCTAAAGATTATTTCTTTTCTAAATTTTGTTTAATTATTAACACCTTATCCTAAACAAAATAGATAATTTTACATGAATAGTTTTTTTATCATTTTAATTATTTACTAAATTTTCATTTATGTTCAATTTATTCAAAAAAAAGTCGGAAAAAGAAATCCTTCAAAATAAATACAAAAAACTAATGGCCGAGGCCCATCAATTATCTCAAACGAACCGTAAACTGGGCGACGCTAAAATTTATGAAGCAGAGTTGGTGATGTTGCAAATTGAAATATTGGACTGAATTTATTTACCTGTGGCTCATCAGAAAAACGCTTTCCTGGCATAAATTAGTCCGTTTAGCAAAAGGATGGGGCTGATAACTAAAGGCTTCTCAGATCTTTTTATCATATCCCTGTGACAAATATCAGAAATACCCGGTATCAAAACACTTTTTTGAATGAAAACACTACGCCTAATCCTGGGAGATCAGTTGAACAGACACCATAGCTGGTTTAACCAAGTTAACGACGACCACATTTATGTAATGTTTGAGATGCGGCAGGAAACGGACTATGTGAAGCAGCATATTCAGAAAGTAATTGGATTTTTTTCGGCAATGCGACATTTTGAAAAAGCCCTGAAATCCAATGGCCATCGCGTAATATATTATCGCATAAATGATAAGAAAAACACCCAGCAGCTC
>JABDPH010000412.1 GCA_013042925.1 Eudoraea sp. | reverse complement strand
AATCCAGGTAGCGCCAATTTCCAATACTTTGTTCCTGTGATCAATATTCATATATCTAGTACATCCGGCAAAATCCCCGATTTTTTTGTCATAAATAATAAAGGGAAGAGAGGAATTATTATTCTGTTGATCAAGCGCTATCTCAACATAAGTTCTGAGGGCGGCAGGAGATTCTATATCAGATGGCGAATATTGAATAAGTTTAGGCTCGGAAGCCACTGAAAGTAAATTAGTATAATTCTCCAGCGTGAGCGGTGAGAGTCTTACCCGTTCATTTTCAAGTGTAATAGGTTTTATCATATCTTCAAATTATTAATAAGTTCTTTTTTAACGATATGCCCTCCATCAAAAATATGTTCCTTTGCCCTGCCATTAAATATGATCCCGCTTTTGCCTCTCTCAATTGTTAAGCGTTCTTTAGTAAGATATTCATCCTTATCGCCTATAATAATAGATATCTGAGTAGTATTGTCTAAATGCGAAAAATCATTTTTAGTTAGTTCATTTGGTATTCCACCTGCATAAAGCACCAAATGATCACATTTAATTTTACGCTGAGCCACCCATCTTGTTGCCATTGATACTCCTTGGGAGTAACCAAATATAATTAGCTTGTGTTTAGATAGGATGTTTTCCTCTTCTAAAATAGCGTCAAGATAGTTGAGGTTATTTTTTATTTCAGTTTTGGTATTTTCTTTTGTTAGCCAACTGGCGCCTACATGTTTATAGGAATTGTTCAGGTAATATTTGGAAGGTGCCTGTGGGGCAATAATGTAATTGTCTATTGGATTTAGTTCGTCAAAATATTTCAGGAAGTACTTGCTCAAATACCCGATCCCATGAAAAACTATCCAAACATTTTTTGTTTCTTTTGTAAAGTTGTTTAGCGTTTCATAGGTGTTTCTGCTTTGATAGCTGACAGATTTTTCCTTAGGTTTATTACTCATATTATTTCAATTGCTATTAGTTGTATTTGAATGCTTAATTTTACGCAAAATTTTTTCTATGAACGAATACAAGGATAAAATACTAAAGGTTTGCAACGATATCCGTAAAAATACCTTGATGGAGACCTTGGAAATTGAATATGTTGATGTAGGTGAAAACTACCTGGTGGCTAAAATGCCCGTAAATTCTAAGGTTCTTCAGCCAGATGGTGTCTTACATGGAGGTGCCACTGTTGCACTGGCCGAAAGTGTTGGGAGCGCTGCTTCTTATGTATTTCTTGACGCTCAAAAAGTTATTGTACGTGGTATCGAAATATCAGCAAATCACCTTAGGAGTATAAGTGAGGGAGAGGTGTTCGCCAGAGCCACAATCATCCATAATGGAAGAACCACACAATTGTGGGATATCAGAATAACTGACAAAGAAGGCAACCTCATCTCATTGTGTAAATTAACCACCATTTCCCTCCCAAGAGCCTAGCATGTTTCAAGAACACCTTGGTATGATTGAAGCGCACTGGAAAAGTGAATTACCTTTTGTTGCCTATAGAAAACCTAACACCAATAAGGTACTCTCCGTTTTTCAAAATGATTCAACGCTCCATCAATTACAAGATTTTAGAGAGACAGGTTTTGTTTTTGCACCTTATGACAAGAAGGCTCCAGGGGTACTTATTCTACCCGATAAAGTATTTTCTCATGAATATCAATTAAGAGAATTTGACTTCAATGACGCCAGCTTTCCAGAAATCTCAGAAGAAGACAAAACTTATCATATAGAAATAGTAAAAAAAGGGATTAAAGAAATAGGAATTAACAAATTGGAAAAAGTTGTCTTGTCAAGAAAGATTGTGGTTCCCAATCAATCCTCACCCATTGAAATATTTAGGAAGGTCCTTGATACTTATCCTAATGCCTTTTGCTATTGCTGGTACCATCCAAAAATTGGTCTTTGGATAGGAGCTACTCCCGAATTGCTTTTGCTTAAACAAAATAACTCTTTACTTACCGTGTCTCTGGCAGGTACAACGAAGAGTATGGCAAAAAATAAGCCTTTGTGGCGTAAAAAAGAATTAGAGGAGCAGGAATTGGTTACCCGTCATATAGTCGAACAGCTCAGGAAATACGTCACTGATTTGTCAATTGGTAAAGTTGATTCTGTACGAGCAGGTAATTTATGGCATCTAAAGACTAAAATTTGGGGAACGATTCGCAATTTGGAAATGGAGAAAATAATTCAGGCGTTGCATCCCACCCCAGCTGTCTGTGGACTTCCTGTAAATGAGGCAGAAGCATTTATTAAAAAGTATGAGAATTATGATCGGGAATTTTATTCCGGATATTTAGGAGAACTAAATATGGGTAAAGACAAAAACACCCATCTCTTTGTAAACCTTAGGTGTATGCAGATAAAAGGTGATTCGGGGTTTCTATATGTTGGAGGTGGAATAACTTCGGATTCAAATGCACAACAAGAGTGGACAGAAACAGTTCACAAAAGCGAAACCATGCTAAATATGATATTTAAATGAGTCAAATCATTGAATTAACAAAAAGTTCCGTCGTATTTTTGTGATGCCTATGAAATATTCTAGTATTCCTTCGGCTCAATCGCTTGTTTTCCATTGCAAATCAAGGGGTATTAAGAACGTAGTGATCTCACCGGGTTCAAGGAACGCGCCATTAGTGATTGGATTTACAAATGACCCTTATTTTTCCTGTTATAGCATAGTTGATGAGCGTTGTGCAGCTTTTTTCGCCTTGGGTATGGCACAGCATTTAAAAATGCCGGTGATAGCTGTTTGTACTTCCGGTAGCGCACTGTTGAATTATTACCCGGCTGTGGCAGAAGCTTTTTATAGTGATATACCACTTGTAGTTGTATCTGCGGATAGACCTGGTTATAAAGTAGATATTGGCGATGGTCAGACCATCAGACAAGAGTCATTATTTGAAAAGCATATAGGTTATTCCGCCAATCTGAAGCAAGATATCTCCCATGCCACGGAGACAGTAAAAAAGTTTGATCCTTCCTTGTTTCCAAAAGATTATACACTAGAACAATTGCAGTCTAAAATTCAAAGTTTTAATGATGCCCAGTTAAATAACGCCTTGCAGGCTGCAATTATCCAGAAAAGCCCGGTACAAATAAATATACCATTTGAAGAGCCTTTATATGACACTGCGGAAAATCTGGCGTTAACCCCATTTTGTTCTCCTATAGATTCAGAGAATAATAATGAGGATATAAACTTTCACGATCTCGCCCAAATTTGGAATTCATGTGAAAAGAAAATGATAGTAATTGGGGTTAATAACCCTGATAGTATCAATTCTGAATATTTAAAGACTCTTGCGAATGATGATTCTGTACTAGTGTTTACAG
>JABDPH010000410.1 GCA_013042925.1 Eudoraea sp. | reverse complement strand
GGCCAATTAATTGACCCTATAGGGAACTACCTAAATTCAACATATAGCAATACACTTTCTTAACTACTTGAACATTAGACATACATGCACAATTGATGAATTCAGTGTGCAAAGATTGGCAAAAGACAAGTTTTAACTTTAAAATTTCATTCTGAAGCAGTATTGATTTCAGAATTATAAACTGAAAACAGGCAGCAATTGATTTTGGAGATTAAAAATTCAACTATAAGCGTATTTTTTTAGGCTAGCTTTTTGAAGTTTCAATATGGTAATTCATTGGAGTGGTCCCGGTAGCCTTTTTAAATGCCGCGTAAAAAGATGCTTTGCTGTGAAAGCCAACTTCACGGCTAATTCCTTCAATACTCAGATTATTTAGAATATCAGTGCGCAGTAATTCCTGTGCTTTCTTTATCCTGAATTCATTTATATACGTATTGAAATTCTTATTGTAATGTTTATTAATTGCATTGGAGACATCTTTAGGATGTAATTCAAGGGCTGTGGAAATATCAACTACAGTAAGGTCCTGCTTGATATAAATACCCGTATCAATCACATAGTCATCAATTTTGTTAATTAGATCTAACACTTTTTCTTTTGATACATCTTGCTTAATTGTTGCTTTGACAGGTAAGTTTGCATGCTGCACCGCCGAAAACACATTATACTGAATAATTCCGCTTATGGCAATTGAAAAGACAAGGATAAGGCTGGCACAGGAGATCAGTAATTCTAAAACCGGGGCCACTTTTATAAATAAGGTGCCAATATGTATGCCTACAAGTACAAAACAAAAAACTATAAAAAATCTTGTCCATTGTAGTTGTCTGTTTTTGACTGTTGCAAATTGATTTTTTACTTCTTCTGTGTGAGTGCGAACATATTTATCAATTCGAACAACAATGTACAGGCTATAAGAAAGTCCTAAAACAAAAAATATTTCGAAAAGGTAGGTTCCGCGCAGGTATTCCTTGGTTGATTCGGGTAATAAAAACAAAATAAAAAGAAATAGAATAGAAATCACTCCGGGATACAATATCCTGTAAGTGACTCTCTCATGTGCAAAAATGGAGATCTTTTGAACATACAGAAAGAAGAGTGGAAACAATATCCAGGAAAAGCTGATTGGGAGCAAAAGAAGTCCGGGATGATTTTCAAGAATTTTAAAATCCTTTAAAATTACAGGCAAAAACTCAATGGCGAATCCAATAAGAAACAAACCGAGAAAGAAGGTAGATTTATTCTTTCTGTTAATAAAAAGAAGTATTACTCCTAAAATTAGCCCCTGAAATACTCCTAAGGCGTGTACTAAAGAAATAACATCATCATCCATTTAACTATGATTAAGAACCTTAAAGTTCAATAAACTAAGGCTTTAAAACAAATTATTCTGCGGCAAATAAAAAAACCATCGCATTGCTTTGCGATGGCTTCATTTCCAGGATTATGGAGTTACTGGTTTATTCCTCTTTGTCTAATTTTTTTGTAAGTGTAAAACCTGCAAAAAGTCCAAGACCAGCCATTAAAAAGATCGTTGCAGGATATGCAACTTCTTCATCCATGCCCATAGCATTTACAAATACAGATGCAATAAATATGGCCAATCCAACACCTATAAGTAATAATGACAAATTAAGTATCAGTACCTTCCAGAAAGGGGCGGCGTGTCCACGCTTTCCTTTCACAAAAATACTTGCATCTGCACCTTTTTCAATTAATGCAAGTCGTTCTTTATTTCTTGTTGAAAAATACAAATAAAAAACTCCAAAGATTGCCCCGAATACGAGTGCAACTATAATTATTTCTCCTCCCATTTTATTTAGTTTTTAATGGATTAAACAATTTGTTCATAGGGTATGACGAAAAAATTTGCATGTTGGTTACAGGTTAATATTATTTTTTATATTTTCTGTAACCAGAATACATTTATGAACGTCTTATATGACAAATGAGCCAGAAACCAGACGAGTACCTTATTAAAAAGGTTATAAGAGGGGAAAGTAATGCCTATGCCGAATTGGTAGACAGGTATAAGCACATGGTTTATACCCTGGCATTAAAAATCGTAAAAAACCGGGAGGACGCTGAGGAAGTAGCTCAGGATACTTTTTTTAAAGCGTATAGTTCTTTAAAATATTTTAAAGGTGATTCCAAGTTTTCTACCTGGTTATACAAGATTGCCTATTATGGGAGTTTGGACTATCTAAAAAAGAATAAGAGACGGGTTGAGACAACTAAATTAGATATTTCTGAAGAATATAAGATTGCATCAATGGATGATGCTTTAGATGGGATGGAATCAAAAGAACGAGCAGAAATTATAAAACATGCAATTCAGGAATTACCCGGTGAAGATGCTGTTTTAATTACTCTTTATTATTTTGAAATGCAGTCAATGAAAGAGATATCGAAAGTTATGGGATTAGCCCCCAATACGGTTAAAGTGCGTTTGTTTAGGGGGAGAAAGCGGTTGGCAAAAATTTTAGAAAATACTCTGGAACAAGAAATTTTACATAGCTATGGAAGAAAATAGAGATAAACAGCTTGAT